>JACQAX010000004.1 GCA_016194795.1 Deltaproteobacteria bacterium
GAGCGACCTCGCGGGAGCGGACGGCGCGGCCGTCTGGCGTGAGCTTCAGGACGCGCGCGCGCGCGGCGTGGTGGGCAAGCTCGGCGTTTCTTCTTACGACCCTGCGCGGCTGCTCGAGCTCGTCGAGCGCTTCGAGCTCGAGCTCGTGCAGGTGCCATTCAATCTGCTGGATCGCCGGTTCTTCTCGCCGGAGCTTTGCGCGGCTTATGGGCGGCGCAAGGTCGAGGTCCATGCGCGCTCGGTGTTTCTGCAGGGCCTGTTTTTTCTCAAGGCCGAGACGCTTCCTGAAAATCTCGAGTTCGCCCGGCCGACGGTGGAGCGCCTCCAAGAGCTTGGCCTCAACCTTCCGGCGGCAAGCCTTGCGCTGGCGCTGGGCAACGAGCGGATATCGAAGGTCGTGGTGGGTGTGACGTCCTCGGCGGAGCTGGCGGAAATTCTCTCGTGGCCGGTTGCGCCGCTACAGCCAGAGCTCGATGCCGAGCTGGCTGGCCTCTGGAAGCTGACTTCGGGCCGCGTTCTCGATCCGTCGCTTTGGCGCTGAAAAATGCCCTCAAGCTTTATCGAAGAAGGGAATTCGCCACCTTCGCCATGCATGCCGGCGCCGAGTGGTGGCTGTCGCGGAACTCGTCGTCGGCGCATCCGGCGGCCACCGGGTTGCGCAGGTTCACGTAAGTCGCACCGTTTTCGGCACTGAGCTTGCCGAGCAAGGCGTCAAGCGCATCAAAGCTTCGATGGATCGACGTGCTGCGGCCCAAATCGCGGTAGGTGACCGGGTGAAAGGGCGGGGCGACGTAGACGATTTTCGCTCCAAGGGCCTCGAGACGCCGGCTCACGGCGCTCAGGCGTGCGACGCGCTCGGGGTCGACGCGCTCCCAGCCCCGGATGCCGTGGCTGTCCTGAGGCACGTAGTTGACTGCCGCCGTGCGGGCGTCGACATGCGTGGGCTCGAACTGCGGGCAGTAGCTGAAGTGGCCGTCGGCGAATCTCAGCACCGGCGACGTCTTCTGCTCCCGGCAGTACGCGGGCAACGCATCGTGCACGAGCCGCGGGCGCTCGTGAGGGCCGGAGTGCGAAGCGAGAAACAGGATCGTGGCGCGCGTCGTGGTGAAGTTCAGGCGCTCTTTCAGCTGCTCCCAGGCTTTCACGAAAGACGTTGCCGCGAGCTGGACGCGCGACTTTCCGCCGTAGCGCTGGACCTCGTGGTCGAGGCTGAGCCAGCGCCGCTCGTTGAACTTGGGGTTGAGCAGCCAGTGGTCGACGCCGAAGACGACGGTTTTGGGGCGACAGCTCGGGTGCGACTCGAGCAGGTAGGCGATCGCCTCGAAGTCTTCGACCGTCGCGTTCGAGAGCCAGCCGTTGAGCACGCGTCGGCCCGGGAACATCTCGGAAGAAAAGCCACCAACGGTGCTGCTGCCGAGAATCAGCACGTCACAGCTCGCGCTCTTCTCGACCATCGCCTTCACCCACGCCCGCTGGTCGAACGATTCCTCCCAGACGAGGACGTCGCGTGGCCCCTGGCCGAGCGCGAGCCCGTAGATCTCGTCGAAGGTGCCCAGGCCCGAGACGTCGACGAGCGAGTTCAGCGCGAATACTCCGGTCAAAAGCGCGATGAGTGAGATCAGGTAAGCCCGCATTCCCGTCCAGTCCTAGAATTGAAAATAAAGAAACTTCGAAGAGAAGTTCATCAGCACGACGGCCACGCCGCTGGCCAGCCCAAGCGCGCCGGCCTGCCAGCCCGCCCAGCGCTCGACGTTTCGTTCGTACGCGTTTTTGGCGAGCAGCGCGACCAGCAGCGCCGCTCCCGTGAACGCCAAGAGCTTGAGGCCTACGCCGCCGTTGACGACGCCGAGGCCGCGCCGGCCCGCCAGGCCCGCAAACCAGCTCGCCGCCTGCCCGAGATCGCGGGACCGGAAAAAAACCCAGCCGAAGCAGGCCGCCACGTACATGAGAAGCTGCTGGGCCAGCGGCGCGAGCTTATCCCAGCGCTTCTGAGTGTGATGGTAGGTGACGAGCAGCAGGCCATGGTAGGCGCCCCAGATCGCGAAGGTCCAGTTGGCGCCGTGCCAGAGGCCGCCGAGCACCATCGTCAGCATCAGGTTGACCTGCACCCGGCGTGGCGAGCAGCGGTTGCCGCCCAGCGAGATGTAGAGGTAGTCGCGCAGCCATTGGCTGAGCGTGATGTGCCAGCGCCGCCAGAAGTCGCTCGGGTTGAGCGCGCGATAGGGGCTGTTGAAGTTCTGCGGCAGCTCGATCGAGAACAGGCGGCCCAGGCCGATGGCCATGTCGGAGTAGCCGCTGAAATCGAAGTAGATCTGCAGCGAGTAGCCGACCATCGCGACCCACGAGGCGAGCGCCCCGGTGTGCGCCAGGCCGTCGATCATGGGGTCGATGCCCTGGGCGATGCGGTCGGCGACGAGCACCTTCTTGATGAGACCGATCGAGAACAGAAACAGCCCCGATTTCCAGAGGGGCGCGATGCCCTTTTTCGAGACGGCGCTGAGCTGGGGGATGAGCTGGTTGTGGCGCGTGAGCGGGCCGGCGACCAAATGGGGAAAGAACGCCACGAACGAGAGGTATTTGAGGAAGTTTTTCTCGGCGTGGCTGTGCCGCCGGTAGATGTCGATCACGTACGAGAGCGTCTGGAAGGTGTAGAACGAGATGCCGGCCGGCAGCACCACCGAGAACAGCTCGCGCAGACGCGGCGAGGCGCTCGTGACGCCGAAGAGCGCGGCTGACGCCTCGTAGCTGCGCAGAAACAGCCCCGCGTACTTGAAGTAGGCGAGCAGCCCCAGGTTGGCGACGACCGAGAGCGCGAGCCAGCGTTTGCGCGCGCGGGCGTCTTTCGAGCGCTCGAGGCGGTGGCCGACCCAGAAATCCAGGGTCGTCGAGACGGCCATGGGAACGAGAAACCACGCGTGTCCGGCAAAAGCGTAGAAAACGAGGCTCGAAGCCGAGATCCATCCCAAGAGCCAGTTGCCGCGCAGGATGCGCGCGACGCCGAGGACGAGGGGCATGAAAATGAGGATGAATTCAAGGGAGTTGAAAAGCATGACGGATTGCGTGAGATAGTAGCAGGTTTTATTGCTTTATTGAGCCGTTTATTATTACTTTTCAGCAGTATGAAACGTCTCGACGACCTCAAGTCGATCCTCCTGTCGCTGCGCGATCTGCCGAACCGGCTCGACCGCTTGCAAGGCGCGCTCGGACGCATC
>JACQAX010000209.1 GCA_016194795.1 Deltaproteobacteria bacterium
CAACGTCTACGTGCTGCTCGCCGGCGACGCGCCCGCGTACTCGAACCGCGAGGGCACCGGCATCTATCTTTCGACCGCTGGCCGAGGCCCCGTGCAGTGGATGCACATGCGTGGGAGCGTCGAAAAGCCCGAAGAGGTCAGCTCGCAGTACAAGCTCTGGTGGTACCCGACGGCGTTCGCCGTCGACTTCACGCGCCCGCGTCGCGACGTCATGTGGCTCGTCGACATGGAAGTGAAGGGCTCGTGGCTCGCCACCGGCGTCTGGAAGTCGGCCGACGGCGGCTTCACCTGGAAGCGCTCGACCCAGTTCACGCACCCTACGGCGATCACGATCGATCCGATCGACCCCAGCGTGGTTTACGCGGGCGGCTCGTGGGTGACCGACGGATCATGGGGCAACGGCGGCGCGCTTTATACGACGGATGGCGGCGCGACGTGGAAGAAGAACAACGATCTTCCGCTCACCGGCAACCTCTATGGCGTGCGCCCCGATCCGAACGACCGTGACAAGCTCTTCTATCTCTTCTTCGGCGGCGGTATGATGTACGGGCCAAAACCGAGGTAGACGAAAATGCTCGAGCTGCTGAAAAAAGCCTTCAAGGTTCTCCGCACGCGTCCCCTCACTTTTCTGAGCTACGCCGGGCAGTACTTCCGCTTCGCGCGCACGCGCTTTTTCCGGGGCTTGGTTTTCACCGAGGCGAACGGCATCAAGCTGGGTGAGAACGTGCGCATCCAGGCCTTAAGCTGCCTGAATGCCGACCGCCCTGCGGCGCAGATCAACGTCGGCGACGACAGCATCATCTATGAGCTGGCGAAGATCGGCGCCTACGGCACGGGCTCGGTCACGATCGGCGAAGGCACCATCATCGGCGACGCGCTCATCTACTCGCGCGCGTCGATCACGCTGGGCAAGCGCGTCGTCACCAGCTGGAACGTCTTCATCCAGGACTTCGACCCGCACCCGATCGAGCCCGAGCTGCGCGCGCTTCAGATGCGGCACATGGCCGAGAACTTCCGGCCGCAGTACCGCGCGTCGCGCCCGGTGCCGAAGCTCGACTGGACCTTTCCTTCCGCGCCGATCACCATCGGCGACGACGTCTGGCTCGGCGCCAACGTCACCGTGCTCAAGGGCGCCCGCATCGGCAACGGCTGCCTCGTCGCCACGGGCTCGGTCGTAACAGCCGGCGAGTATCCTGATCGCTCGATTCTCGCCGGGGCTCCTGCTAAAGTGGTGAAAACCCTTTCCTGAAAAGAGAACGATGAGCCCGTTCAAATCCGCGTTCCTCCTCCTCCTGGAGCTTCTCGTGGCGGCGCCCGCGCCGGCCGCCCAGCTCGAGATCTACCCCAACGGCGAGAAGCCGATCGTCGCGAGACCCTCGCGCTCCGACGCGCCCGTGCGCCTCGATCTCGCGCGCGACGGCAACGCGACGATTTCGGTTCGGCTGCCGCAGGCCGCCGGGGGCGCGGGCAAGCTCGTCTTGCTCGACACGGCGTCACTCAAGCTGAAAGACGCGCCCGCGGGCGCCGCGACCGTGCGCGCGTACGTCGCCGGCGTCCACGTGCTGGCGAAATCCTCCTACAAGTACGGTGCCGCCGGCGAGGTACCCGACATTCTCGTGCCCGCCGAGCTCGCGCGCGGACGCGGCTTCAAGCTGCCGCGCGCCAACGTGCCCTCGCGCCCGATCTACATCTTCGACGTCCACGCCGACGAGAAGGCCAGGCCCGGGACCTACGACGGCGAGCTCGCGTTCGAGGCGCGCGGCGAGAGCTTCAGTGTTCCGCTCAAAGTCAGGATCTACTCGACGCTGCTCCCGAAAAAGTTCCAGCTCCGCACGTCGTTCGGCTTCGCGCCGTGGAGCGCGCTGAAAAAGCACTACGGCGCCTGGAACGCGGCCGAGCTCGACCTCTACGCGAAGTACCACGCCCTCGCGACCGAGCACCGCATCGACTTGCACAAGATCTACCTCTCGCTGCCGACCCGGGCCGAAGGCGGAGACCTGCTGGCGACGGGCGCGGCGGGCCAGCGCTTCGTCGATCTATGGAAGCGCGTCGAGCCGTCCTGGTCGACGACGGATCTTCCCGTCGCCGAGACGATGAAGTACCCGGCGACGAAATCCGCCGCGGAGCAAGCCGAGATCAGGAAGTTCTGGCAGGACCTCGAGCTTTCGGTGGAGCGCCATGACCTCAAAAACTCGACCTTCGTCTACTTCGTCGACGAGCCGAAGCCCGAGACCTTCTCGAAGCTCGCCGCGTCGCTCAAGCTCATCCGCCAGTGGGCGCCGGGGCTCACGTATCTCGGCACCACGGCCTTCGATCGGCGCCTCGAGGGGGCGTTCAACGCCTGGTGCGTGAACCTCGTGCAGTGGGACGTTCCCGGTTTCGCGCGCCCGGACGTTTACGAGCGGCGTCGGCAGGAGAAGGGCGAGAAGCTCTGGCTCTACACGAGCTGCAACTCGCATGGCTGCTCGGGGCCCCAGGATTTTCACCTGCCCGATCTCATGATCGACCGCCCTTCGGCGTTCCAGCGCTCGTTCGCGTGGATGGGGCTCCGGTATCATGCCGACGGCATCCTTTATTACGATACGGTCAACGGCTACCGCGAGAAGTCGGACAGCCCTTTTCAGGACACGTTCGAGTTCACCGGCTACGGCGAGGGCAACCTCTTCTACCCGTGCACGCCCGCCTTCTGCGGCACCGAGGGCCAGGAGGCGCTGGCGTCGTTTCGCCTCAAGGCGCTGCGCGACGGGCTGGAAGACGTGCAGCTCCTGAGCATGGCGCGCGCCAAGGGCGCCCCCGTCGACGACTGGGTGAAAGAGCTCATTCCGGGTGCGCGGCGCTTCCCGTCCGATACCGAGCCGTACGAGAAGCTCAAGGCGCGGGCGCTGGAATCGCTCGAGCCACGCTGAGCGACTCGTTTTCGGGCGCCGGGTCTTCCTGTTTGGCCTGCAGATGGCTCGCCAGGCCCGTCAACGCGTAGAGCAGATACGGGTAGATGAAATACGTGTGCGAGAGAAAAGTCATGGCGATGCCGTAACCGATGAGCGCCATGAGATAGGCCGGGTTCCGGTGCCGTATTCCCCAGGCCGTCTTCACCGACGAGGCGAAGATCATGATGAACAGGATGATGCCGATGAAGCCGGTTTCGCCGAACGCGAGCACCCAGCTGTTGTGGGCCGTGCGGTGGAGCGTGCCGTCGACCTCGCCGGTCTGGTAGCGCGTGAAGTTGTCGGCGTAACCGTTGAAGCCCACGCCGAGCAGCGGGTTCTTCACGCCCATCACGAGCCCCGTCTCGAGATAGATCATGCGGAAGCGCTTGCTCTCGTCGAGGTCGGCCTCGTTGCGCTTGGTCAGCGACATCGCGCCGGCCATGGCGAGCGCGCCGATCACGCCGATGATCAGCGCGTGCTTGCGGTTCTTCATCTTGAGGAAGGCGTACATGCCGAGCATCGCGACGACGCCCATCTGCGCCCCTCGCGACTTGGCCATGAAGATGCAAGTGGCGATCATGATCATGACGATCACCGCCACGCTTCGCGTGAGCCAGGACGCGGTCTTCTGGAGCGCGGGCACGAGGCAGAAAGGCAGCACCATCACCATGAGCGCGGCGATGTCGTTCGAGTTCTCGAAGGCGCCGAAGCCGATCAGGCGCAGCTCGTCGCTGTCGCTGGCGGCGTAGCCGTTGAGCGCCGCGAGCACCGGCGAGTTCTGGTATTCCCAGGTCTGGTAGACCGAGGCGGCCCCGACGCCGAACATCGTGAGCACGATCGTCCACACGATGAGCTCGAGCTCGTCCTGGGTGCGGATGAGATTGAGCACGAGGACGAAAAGAAAGGTGTTCTTGAAGAAGGTGTCGAAGAAGAAGCTTTGCGCCTCGGCCGGGTTGGCCGCCTTGACCGACGTGACGAGCAGCCAGATCCCGAAGCCCAGGATGTAGGAGGCCGTCGGGTTCCAGGTGACCTTGAATTTCTTCTGGCGCGAAAGATCGAGCATCGCGTTCATGATGCAAAGGGACATCGTCGCCTTGGGCAGGATGGCGAAGTAATCGTTGTTCTGAATGATCTCCCAAGGGCGCAGAAACAGCAGCGCGGTGAACACGCAGATCGAGATCGCCGTGTCGCAAAGCGCCAGCGCGATGCTCGTGGCGAGCATCACGGCCAGCAGGAGGTATTCGGTTCCCCAGTCCATCGCGAACATCGTGCCGACGAAGATCGAGAACGCGATGATCACGGCCAGCATCGTCGGGCCCAGGTTTTCGGGAGAGAACTTCTTCTGGATCGCTTCCCAGCGCGAGGCGATCCAGTACATGACGAGCACGAACAGCAGCATCGCCTGGAACTGGGCGAGGGTCAGCGCGAAGGTTACTTTCAGCGCGGCGAGAATCGTTCTGGCGCCCATCGTCGCGCCCTCTACCCGGTCGCGGCGCTGTCGCTTCGGACGACGCCGACCGGTCGCACCGTCGAACGCCTACGGGCCACGATTTCGAGCACGAGAGCCACGAGCGCGCCGACGAGGAACCCCGAGATGATCGACCAGATCAGGATGATCGGGCGCTTGGGCCACATCGGCGCCGAAGGGACGTAAGGCTCCTGCAGCGTGGTGAGGAAGGTGTCGATGCTCTGCTCGTCGAGGAACATCACGACCTCGAGGTAGTGGAACTTTTTGAGCAGGTCCTGGAAGAGCTCTTTGGACGAGTCGTCGACCTTGGCGCCCGAGAAGATGCCGGGGTTCGAGCGCTCGCGCACGTTCTCGTTCGAGGGGTCGAGGAGCTTCGAGATCTCGACGAGGCGCTTGGTGAGCGCGGTCACTTTCGGGTGCCTGTCGCTGTACGTGCCCTTGAGCACGGTGATCTCTTCCTTGATGCGGTCGATCTCTTTTTTGATGAGGTCGGGGCGTTTGGCCATCATGGGCGAAGCGCCGCCGCCTTTTCCGAACGAAAGCACCTCGAGACGGTCCTGGATCGCGTCGTGCAGCCGCACGAGCTTCGCATGGCGCTCCTGCGCGAGGACGCTCTTCACGTGCGCGATGAAGTCTTTCATGATGTCGAAGCCGACGTACGGGTTCGAGCTGAAGAAGCCGATGAGGTAGGTCGACGGGCCGGCCGGCACGACTTCGAAACGGCTGATCAGGTCGGCCATGTCGCCGGTCGAGGGCTCTTCGTCTTTTTTCAGGTGGAAGAGGTTGAACTTCTTCCCGAGCTCGCGCGCGTAGTCCTGGTTGAGCGCCTTGCGGATGAGCGACTCGCGCTGCGAGCGCAGCTCCTGGCCGTCGAAGGTCTCGGGCA
>JACQAX010000210.1 GCA_016194795.1 Deltaproteobacteria bacterium
CTCGCGCCGCTGATCGCGCGATCGGAAAGTTTCTCGTCGCCCTCCCGGACCGTCACGTCGGGCCGCTCGACGACGATCTCCTTCACCCGCAACGGGCCACGCAGCACCGAAACCGGCGCGACGTCGACGCGCACGCTCTCGACGCGCGCCGCGACTTCGGTGGCGCGCGCCTCCCCGGCTCGAAGACGAATCCCCGCGAAAATCGCGCGGCCGCGCAGAAACGAAAGAACCACGCTCCCGATCTCGAGGTGGCACGAGCGGCAGCTCCGCTCGACGGCGGCGACGACTCGCCGGCGCGCCTCACGCTCCGCATAGGAGTGGGCCGCGAACCAGGCGGTGGCGCAAGCGATCAGCAGCAGCGATGCCGTGACGACGAGCTTCTTCATAGGCCAGCCACGAGCTTAACCGGCGATCCACGGCATGGCTGCGAAGCAAATGCAGAGCTGTTTCCCCTGAAAGGACGGCTCACTTCCCGTTCAGAAGCAGGACGACCCGGCCGTCAAGCTCACCGATCGCCTCATAGGCCTGCGGCGCCAGCCGGAAGTACAAGCTCCGCTTGCCGCCGTCCGGACCGAGATAGGTGATCGGGAAATCGAGGCCGAAGATCATCGCGGCGACCAGGAACGGAGGGTTCTTGTCGCCTTCGAACTTGAAGACGCGCTGCCTGGGCGTGATGCGCACGAGCACGACCATCTGCATGTTGAGCTTCGAGCTCTCTTTGTCCCAGTCGGTCCAGCTGGCGTGCCCGAACCGCAGCCGCGGGCCCCGCTCGGTGGCGCTCGCGTAGAGGTCGACGTCCACGGCGTTCTCGCGCAGCTGGAAGCCGACATGCACGCAGGCCTGATCCGTGGACAGCCCGAAGAAACGGACCGCGCTGCTCGAAAGCGCGCACTCGTGGAACTCGGTGCGCGGCATGAAGAACGGGTCGATCGCGTCGTCACCGATGAAGGCGGCGTAGTTCTCGCGCTGCACGATCTCTTCCGGGTATTGCTCGGACATGAGCGCGAACGTCTTCTGCAAATCGTGGGGATCGTTGTGGGTCGAGCTGAAGTTGCGCACGCTCCCGCCGAGGTGCGGGATGCCGAAGACGTGCCCGAGCTCGTGCGCGAGCACGCGATAGAGCAGGCCGTTGAACGCCCAGGGCGCCGCGACGAACGGGGAGCCCGAGCCGATCGTATCGGCGTCGAAGCGATTGGGGCCGCGATCCGACGAGATATAAATGAAGCCTTTGCCGCGCAGGTTGACTTCGTCGTATGACGTGCGCACGGCGATGCCGACGTACTTGCGGGCATCGGCGAGGAACGCGCGCTGCCTGGCATCGAGCGTCTCATAACCGAGCTGGAAGGTGAGATCGACGCCCGCGTCCTCGTGGTTTGCGCAGTCGACGGCGACGAAATCCTGGGTTCCGACATCGACCGGGAACTCGGGCTTCATGATTTCCCGCATCCGCCGAGGAAGCAGCCAGAGAGAGCAGCCCAAACAAAACAAACAGGTATTTCATGTGCGCTCCGTGTATGTCGTTTCAGGATGGGCGTCAAGGGCGGGCGACCGTAAGCCACCCGCCCTCGCAAACCGCCTGGTTCATTGGCGTTTCTCGTACGAGCAGCGGGCGTCGATGCCTTCGCCGCGAGCCGCGACGACCAGCTTGCCGCTCTCGAGCTTCACGTTCGTGTCGAGCGCGACGTACCGTTCGCCCTGGCCCTGCAGCGGGCGCTGGATGATCACGTACTTGCCCACGATCTCGCTGCGCACCGGATTCCAGTCGGCGCTGATGACGGTCGTGATGACCACGCCGTCGGAGACGCGCGTGTCGGTCGTCGACCGGCCCATGATCACGTTCTGACCGCCGAGGTTCACGGCCTGGCAGCCCTGCTGCTGCACGCCCATCTCGTCGTGGGTCGTCTGGCCGTTGGTGACGCAGGTGCCGGCCCAGGCGCCCGTGAAGTTGGTGCAGTCGGCGGCCGAGGCGGGGGTGAGGTCGGCTGCGGTGAGCGAGAGCAGGGCGAACAGGATTTGGGTTTTCATGGCTTGATCTCCTAGTTTGTTTTCGAAGTTTTGTGTTGCTGACGAGAACGAACATAGGATTCGCAGTTATCTTTTTACATAATTTCGTTATATAATTTCGTCGAAATACTTATACTAATGGTATAATATCCCCCTACATGGATCTCTTTCTCGAAGACGACTACAAGAACGCCATCCGCGCGCGGCTCAAGGACCGCGCAACCACGCGCAAGCCGCTCACGCTCAAGAAGGTCTCCGAGAAGATCGCCATCCAGTACACGTATCTTTCGAAAGCGCTCAACGACGAGAAGACGCACCTGAGCGAGGACCACCTCTTCGCGATCACCCGCGTGCTCGACCTGCTTCCCGAAGAAGCCGACTACCTCATGCTCCTGCGCTCGCACGCGGTAGCCTCGAATCTCGAGCGCAAGGCCGATCTGAAGCTCAAGCTCGAGCGCATCCGCAAGGCGCGCAAGCTTCGCGCGAGCATGCAGGAGTTCAACGCCATGCAGGTGCAGCTCGAGATGGCCTATCTGCTCGACCCGCTCTGCCTGCTCACGAACATCGCGCTCCACCTGGACGAGTACTTCCACCACCCGAAGAAGCTTTGCGTCGCGCTCGGCGTCTCGCCCGGCAAGCTCAGGGCCGTGCTGAGAAATCTCGAGCAGCTCGGCTTCGTCGAGCTCGGCGCCGGCGAATTCGAGGTGCGCAAGATGCTCAAGAGCCGCTTCCACTACAACACCGATCACCCGCTCATGCGGGTCCATCAGAGCCTGCTCAAGCAGTACGCTTCGAGCCAGCTGCTGAAGACGGCCGAGACCGACAAGCACGCGTTCATGGCGACCTTCACGGCCGACGAGGCGACGTTCGAGAAGATCAAGCAGGAGTTCCAGGGCTTCCTGGGAAAGGTCGAGAAGCTTGCCGGCCAGTCGAAAGCGAAGGGGATGTACCAGCTGAGCTTCGACCTGTTTCGCTGGCTCTGAGCGCGCCCGCCCGAGCGCGGTGCTTGAAATCCGGCTGAAACGAATCGCCCCGCCGTCCCGTCTTGCCTGCATGATACCCCTCTCCTCGCAGACGTTGGCGCATTCGATTTCCGAAAAGGCCCCTTATCTCGTCGTCTCGTTCAACGGCGTCTTCAATGGCGCGACCGCGCGACAGATCGAAAGCTGCCAGTCGGAAATCCAGCGAAGCATCGCCGAGCGCGGCACCCGTTTCGTGGTGCTTAATTTTCAGGACGTCACGAAGATCGACACGAGCGGCTACGCGCC
>JACQAX010000211.1 GCA_016194795.1 Deltaproteobacteria bacterium
TTTACGGGTCAGTCGTAGCCGAACACGTCGGTATCTTCGACCATCACCCGCGCAAAGGCGTTGGAGTCGATGTGCTCGAGCAGTCTTTTCATCGCCGAGCGCGCACCCTGTTCAGTGCCGGCGGCCAGCGCAAGCCCGATCACACAGCGTTCGAGATCATCAAAGTCGGCCACTTCGACCGCCGAGGCGTTGAACTCCTTGTGGACGTCAGCAAGCAGCGCAGCCATTTGGTGGCGCTTTTCTTTGATGTTCTGGTTTCCGTAGAAATCCAGAATGATTTTACCCGCAGCTACCCACACAGCCTAGCTCACCGATTCAGAGGTACGTGAGCCAGTTTTTGTACTTGGGGTCGCGGCCAAAAACGGTGTCCATGAACTTGGGGTACTCCTCCGCGGAGGGTTCCCATCGCGAGACGTTTTCCTTCGGAAGGAACACAGTCTTCGACCCGTGCTTCTCGACCTTCTGCTTGATCTCCCGGTCGATGACGGTCCATGATAGCACGAGTTGGCCACGTAGCCGTCGGTGTCGAGCAGCAGGGCTTCGTCGTAACCCGCGCGTTTGACTTCAAGCTTCGCCAGAATGCCGGTGGTGTAGCCGCCCGTCATCTTGGCCTTGGTCATGGTCGAGTTGACCCAGCCGCGCGTGAGGCTCGAGATCTTGATGCGTGCGCCGTTTTCCTTGGCTTCTTTGCCAAGATAAGCGCCCCAAACCCAGGTCATGATCGCGACTTCCACCGGCGGATCGAAGGTGGGGAAAACGCCCAGCGGGCCGTCGCCGATGTAAATCAACGGGCGAATGTAGATATCCTGGTCCAGCCCCGACTTGCGGACGGTTTCCAGGGTGGCCTGGGTGATCTCGGCGACGCTGTAAGGAATTTTGAGCTCGAGAATCTTGCACGAGTCAAAAAGGCGGCGAATGTGCTCGTCCAGACGAAACACGGCAAGCTTGCCGTCTTGAGTCTTGTAACAACGAATGCCTTCAAAGGCACCGAGCCCGTAGTGCAGCGAATGGGTGAACACGCTGGTTACAGCCTGCTCCGGCGCGACCATCTTGCCATTCCACCAAAGTACCTTGCCAACCCTACGTTCCGGTTTCATTCAGCCTCCATCGCCTGGTGAAGTCAGTCCCATCTGCTTGCGCCGCGAGACCATCAGCTTGACGATCTCGCTCGCCGTTTCCTCGAGCGCCTTGCCCGTGACGTTGAAGACCGGCCAGCGCTTGTTCTTGCGGAAAAGCTGGTCGGCATACTCGATCTCTTCGACGACCTTGTCGATGCTGGCGTACTCGCCGCCGTCTTCCTGGCCGAGGCGCTCGAGGCGCGCCTTGCGGATCGTCGCCAGGCTGTCGGCGCTGATCGTGAGGCAGACCACCTTGCGCGGGTCGACCGCGTTGATCTCGGGCGGAAGCTCGAAGCCGTTGATGATGGGGATGTTGCAGACCTTCCAGCCCTGATGACTCAGGTACATCGAGAGCGGGGTCTTGGACGTGCGCGAGATGCCGAGCAGGATGATGTCGGCCTTTTCGAGCTCGGTGAGGTCGCGGCCGTCGTCGTGGGCGATGGTGTACTCCATCGCCTCGATGCGGCGGAAGTACTTGTCGTTCACTTAGCACGATGAGCTTGAGCTCTCGCGCAGTAGTGGCGGAGCCGGGCGTGCTTGGCGATTCGGGCTGACTGTTCTGTTCCGTCATGATCTGGCGATTAACGTACTCGATTCGCGGGGATGCGGCCAGACAAAACCTCGATTACGGCGCCAACCGCGAGCCGCGCCATGCCCGCGCGGGCCTCGATTGTCGCGCTGCCCAGATGCGGGAGCACGAAGACGCGCGGATGGCGCGCAAGGCGCGCGTCGAGTCTGGGCTCGCGATGGAAGACATCGATTGCCGCGCCGCGTAGATTCTTGCCCAGGGCCGTAAGAAGAGCTTTTTCGTCGACGATTTCGCCGCGCGCGGTGTTGATCAGAAATGAGCCGGGCTTCATGAGCGCGAGCTCGCGCCGTCCGATGAGGTTTCGCGTTTCGGCCGTCAGCGGGCAGTGGAGCGAGACGAAGTCCGAATCGCGAAGCAGCTTCTCGAGCTTCACGCCCGAGCGGCGATTCGAATAAGCCACCTTCATTCCGAGCGCTCGGGCTTTGGCCGCCACCGCCCGCCCGATACGCCCTTGGCCGACGATGCCGAGGCGCGCGCCTTTGAGCTCGCGGCCGAGCAGCAGCCTCGGGTGCCAGCCCGTGAAGGCGTCTTCGCGCAGCAGCCGGGTGCCTTCCTCGAAACGACGGGCGGCCGCCAGGAGCAGGCTGATCGTGAGCTCGGCCGTGGCGTTGGTCAGCACGTCGGGAGTGTTCGCCACGACGATGCCGCGTTTCCTGGCGGCGACGAGGTCGACGTTGTTGGTGCCGACGGCGTGGTTGGCGACGACGCGAAGAAAGGGCGCCTTCGCCAGGAGAGCGGCGTCGACGCGATCGTCGACCATCGTGACGACGGCGGCGGCGCGGGCGAGCTCGGGGTGGCTTGCCAGCGGCTGGCGCGCGCCGACGGGACGCACGACCACTCTTGCGAGCCGCTCGAGCTTTTTCCACAGCGGGTCGTCCTTTTCGAGCGCCAGGGGACGCGACACGAGGACGAGCGGCCGGGTCTTTTCACGTTTCGGCATTCAGCACCTCGCGGGCGCGCGCCATGATCGCGTCTTGCCGGTCGGGAAGGTCGTACCACTCGATCGGCACGGTGAACTGGCCCTTGAAGAACGTGAGCTGCTTCTTCGCGAGCTGGCGGGTGGCGATCACGATGCGTTCGCGCGTCTCGGGCAGCGTGCGGCGTTTTTCGGGGTCTCCCTCGAGGTGCTCCATCACCTCTTTGTAGCCCACGCAGAAAAACGGGCGGGGCACCGCCGCGCCTTTGCCGGCGAAATGCCGAAGCAGCTCCTTGGTCTCGCCCACGAGCCCCTTCGAGAACATCGCGTTCGTGCGCTCCACGATGCGACGGTCGAGGTCGAGCGACCCGCGACGGATGCCGAGGAGCGGCACCTCGTACGGGAGCGGGTTCTGGAGGCATTGCTTGGCGAGCATGCTCGTCACCGGCTCGCCGCTGAGCTCGATGATCTCGAGCGCGCGCACGACGCGGTAGACGTCGTTGACCATGAGCTTGGCCGCGTAGGCGGGATCAAGCTTCACCAGGCGCGCGTGGAGCGTCTTCGCGCGCTCGTCGGGCGCGAGGCTCGCGACCTCGCTCTCGATCTTCGCGCGGATCCCGGGATTCGTCGGCGGCGCGTCCCAGGTGCCGCAGACGAGGGCTTTCAGGTAAAACCCGGTTCCACCCACGATGAGCAGCGGGCGATTCTCCGCCACCGCCTTGTCGACGATGGGCCGGGCGTAGCGGACGTAGTCGCCGGCGGTGAACGGCTGGTCGAGCTCGACGAGGTCGACGCCGTGGTGCCGCACCTCGGCGAGCTCGTCGTCGCTCGGCTTCGCGGTGCCGATCGTCAGGCCCTTGTAGACCAGCAGCGAGTCGCAGCTCAGGATCTCGGCTCCGGTCTCGCGCGCCAGGCGCATGGCGAGATCGCTCTTACCGGAAGCCGTCGACCCGACGATCGCGACGAGCCGTGGTTTCATCTTTTGAACAGCGCCTCGATCTGCGAGAACGTGAGGCGGATGCTCGCCGGCCGGCCGTGCGGGCAGTTGAGCGCCGAGTCGGTGCGGTCCATGGTGAGCGCCAGGCCCCGCGCTTCCTGCACCGAGAGCGCCTGGCCGGCGCGCACGCTGGCGTGGCAGGCGCTCGTCGAGAGGATGCGCTCGATCTTGGGGGAGAGGCGCGACGGGTCGTCACTGAGCAGCTGGCCGCTCTCCGAGCCGCGGATCTCGTCGAGCAGCGCGCGGAAGAGCTCGCTCGCGCGATCGGGCGCCAGCGCTTCGGGCGCCGCGCGCACGAGCAGGCAGTTGTCGCCGAAGGCTTCGAACTCAAAGCCCAGGCGCGCCAGCGCGTCGGCGTTCTCGAGCGCCAGGCCGATGTCTTCGGGCTTGCACTTGACGACGGCCGAGACGAGCAGCGGTTGGGCCTTGAGGCCGTTGCGGATGAAGTCGTCCTTGATCCTCTCGTAGTTCACGCGCTCATGGGCGGCGTGCTGGTCGACGACGACGAGCCCCTCGGCGTCCTGGAAGAGGAGATACGTGTTCTTGAGCTGACCGATGTAATGGAGGTGGCCGAAGCCGGGCGAGGCCTTCTCGCCGGCGTCGGCGTCGGCGCGTTTCGCGTCCGACGCGGGTGAGAGGGTTGCCAGCGGAGAAAGCGTTTCCGGCGTCCCGGTGTCGAACGCGGCCGTGAGGCCGCCGATCGCGACGGCGACGTATTCCTTGGTCTTGTACGAGACGCGCTCCGCGGGAAACAGCGCGGAGGTCGGGGCCGAAACCACCTCGGGCGGCGCGGCCGGCGCGGCGAGCGGAGCCGCCGCCAGGGTCGGCAGCGAGGCCGAGTAGAACGGTTTTTTCGTCTCGCGCGACAGGCGCTCGAGCGCGCCGTGCAGAACCTGGAAGACGTCGCGCGAGCGGCGGAAGCGGACCTCGCTCTTGGCGGGATGCACGTTCACGTCGACGTCGGCCGGATCGACCTCGACCGCGACGAAAGCGCGGGGGTATTCTCCCTCCATCATGCGCGAGCGGAGGCCCACGAGCACGGCCTGCTGGAGCAGCTTGTCGCGCACCATTCGACCGTTCACGGCGAGGTAGACGTGGCGGCCGTTCGGCGCGCGCCCGTCACGGTCGAGCCAGCCGTGGACGCGGATGTCCTCGAACTGGGCTTCGAAGGTCTCGAGATCGCTCGGCGCCGTCTCCAGAACCTTCGCCACTCGCGCGTCCTCGGCCGCCGGCGCGACATTGAATAGTTTGCGCCCGTCCGACAGGAGCGTGAAGCCCGTCTTCGGGTTGCAGAGCGCGATGCGCTCGAGGAGCTCGCGGATGTGCGCCGCCTCGGACGACTTCGACTTGAGGAATTTGAGGCGTGCCGGCACGTTGAAGAACAGATCCTCGACGGTGATGAGGGTGCCGGCGGTGAAGCCGCCGAGCGGGCTCGTCGTCTCGGGGACGTCGTCGCCGCGAAGCTGGCCGCCCTCGAGGTAAAGCCGGCGACCGTGGTCGGAAACGCCGCGGCTCTCGAGCGTGAAGCGCGAGACCGCCGCGATGCTCGGCAGCGCCTCTCCGCGAAAGCCCATCGTGTGCAGGTTCCACAGGTCGTCGAAGTGGGAGATCTTGCTGGTGGCGTGGCGCTCCAGCGCCAGCGGCAGCTCTTCGGCCGGGATGCCGTGGCCGTCGTCGAGCACCGTGATGCGCTTGCGCCCGCCGTCCTCGAGCTCGACCCGTACGTGCGTGGCGCCGGCGTCGAGCGAGTTTTCGACGAGCTCTTTGATGACGGAGGCCGGCCGCTCCACCACCTCGCCGGCGGCGATTTTTTCGGCAAGCTCGCGGGGGAGAACCCGGATCGGAGCGCGCATTCGAATCGACATTGGGCTTTTGTAGGCAGGAATGGGTATGTTTGTAAATCGGGCAGTGCGTCATATAATGGGAACGTGGCACGCCTTCTCGTCCTCACCCTCATGCTCGCGGCTTCGGCCTTCGCGAAAAAGCCCGAGCGGCTGCTCGCCGTGAAGTTCACCGTCCAGCACGCGTACCGCTGCACGACGTGCGCCGGGAAGATCGCGGCGATCCTGAAAACGGTGGACGGCGTGCGCGACGCCCGATCGGTGGCCGCGCAGGACGCGGCCGTGGCGATCTTCGAGTCGGGGCGCGCCGACCTCGACGAGATGAAGCGCGCCCTGGCGCGCGAGGGATTCGCGGTGCGCCTCACCTGGGGCCCGGCCGCCGTCCAGCGCGACGGGAGCTTCGAGGACGTTCCGCTCGACGAGGTTCCGCACCGCCGCCCCACGCTGAAGGAGAAGCTCGAAGCCCCGACGGCGAAAGCGCCCGCGGGAAAAGGGTTTCGCCCGCCGGCGGTCGAGACTACTCCGGAATCCGGGAGATGAAGTCCCGCACCATCCGCACCGAGTCGGCGCAGATGCGCTCGTAGTGCATGGTCAGCTCGAACGGCACGACGTTGGCGAGGCGGCAGAACATCTCGGCGTCGGCGCCGAGCAGCTGGCGCTGGCGCAGGAACTTGTTGGTCGAGACCAGGAGGAAACGATAATGGTACGCGAACTCCTCGCTGGGCTTCTGGCCCGCGGACGGCGGCGGGACGGCCCCCGGCGCCTCGAAGGCGCGCAGCCCGGCCTCCATGTCGAGGAGGTCGTCGAGCGGGCGCTTGTACGAGGCGACGTCCTCGATGAAGCGGCGTGAGAGCGCGAGCAGCTCCGGAGGCGTGAGCTCCAAGCCATAACGGGCGGCGAGCTGTTTGAAGCGGGCGTTGGCGTCGGCCTTCGCCGGCGAGTCTTTCAGCGCCACGCCGGCGAGCTCGTCGAGCTCGGCCAGCACGCGCAGTAGGTTGACCTTGTTGCGCAGCTTCGCCAGCTGGGGGTCGCCGCGCACGGCGAGCGAGAAGAGCTGCTGGTTCTGGTCGCAATGGGCGATCTCGTGGGCGAGCACGCTGACGAGGTAACGCGCGTTTTTGAAAGCCGTCTGGCGGGGGTCGAGCACGACGATCTGGTCGAGGCGGGTGTGGGCGATGAGCTCGTGGCCTTCGCCGTCGCGGGCCTCGATGAAGTGCGTGTCGACGCCGCGGCAGTTGGAGGCGTCGAGATTGAAGGCTTTGAGGGCGGTTTGCACGGCCTCGGAATAGCTTTTCCGGGCCAGCAGGGCGTCGACCTCGGCGCGGTGCTTGGCGAGGATGGATTCGCCCGAGACGACCGACGCCAGCGCGGCTAACGGGAGGAAGAGCTGTGTCAAAAACATGGACAGCTCTTAGCAAAAGTTGAGTGTATTAGTCAAATAAAATTATGGGAAGAGGTGAGGCGTTGGGGCATGGGCCAACGCCTCAAAACTCAACTAGCGGTGCAGACCTGATTACGCCCGCCGCTCTTGGCCTGGTAGACGGCCTTGTCCGCGAGCTTGAAGAGCGCCGTCTGGTTGTCGACGTCCAGCGCCTGCTCCGCGACGCCAATGCTGGCCGTCACCGGCATGCGCTTGCCCTCGTACATGAACTGCGTCTTCTCGAGGGTCGAGCGGATGGTTTCGGCGACCTGGGTCCCGGCTTCGAGATTAGTCGCCGGCAACAGGATGAGGAACTCCTCGCCGCCGAAGCGCCCGAAGATCGCGTTCTTCGGAAGCGCCTTCGTGCGCACGATGTTGCAGACCTCTTTCAGGACGAAGTCACCGGCGTCGTGGCCGTGGGTGTCGTTGATCTTCTTGAAGTGGTCGAGGTCGAGGATGATGATCGAGAAGTCCTGGTGCAGCGCCTTGGCGCGCTTGAACTCGGCCTCGAGCGACTCCATGATGTAGCCCTTGTTGTAGATCTTGGTGAGCGGGTCGGTGTGGGCCGCGCTCTCGAGGGTGCCGAGATAGAAGATCTCGAGCTCGCCCGCGGGCAGGAACTTCATGATCGTGCCGCCGATCTTGATCATGTCTTCTTTGCGAAGCACGACCGGCTCTTTGATCTGCTTGTCGTTGACGAACGTGCCGTTCGTCGAGTTGTTGTCCTTGAGCTTGTAGACGCCGTTGGCTTCCTTGATGACTTCCGCGTGCTTGCGCGAGGCGTTCTGGTCGTTGATGGCGATCTCGGCGGAGACGTCGCGGCCGATGAACATATTGCTCTTGGTGAGCTCGTAGCGTTTGCCCTGCGGCGTGCCGCGAATGACGATGAGGCACGCGCTCTGGTCCTTGGCGGCCTCTTTCTCGACTTTCAGGGTGTCGGAATCACCCTTGAGAACTACTGTCCTATCGCCGGAGTCTTCACTCATATTCTATAGGCTATGCCATCGAGTTTTTTTTGCAAGCGCGGATGCGCTCCTGCGTGAGCTTCTTGCCTTCCTCGACGCCGGGCTGATCGAACGGGTCGATGTCGAGGTAATATCCGGCCAAAGCGGTCAGAACCTCGCAGAAGTAGAAGAGCTGACCGAGCGTGTTCGCGCTGAGGCGATTGAGCGCGAGCGTGAAGTTCGGACGCTGGTTGTTCGTCATCACCTGACGAGTGGCGTTGAACTCGGCGTCCATGAGTTGGTTGAGCGTGATGCCGGTTACGCCCTCGAGCGCGTCGAACTTCGGGCCATTCCATTTGAGTTCAATGACATGGTCGAAGCCGGCGATTTCGATGAAGCCGACGACCTTGTCGGCGGGCCCGTCCCGCAGCATCTGCAAGATGGAGTGCTGGTCGGTCGCGCCGACGGCGGGCACGGGCGTGATGCCTTTCGACTTCTTGCCCAGGCTCTCGGCCCAAAGTTGAGTGAACCATGCGCTGAACGACTTGAGCTTCTGCGAGTACGGCATGAGCACGGTCATGTTGCGTTTGTTTTCGACATAATGCTGCACGAGACGGTAGGCAAGATCGGCCACGACCGGCAGCTGTCCCTTTTCGATCTGCTCGAGGATGTGCGCGCGGTATTCCGACGCCCCTTTGAGCATCGCCTTCGTGTCGATGCCGGCGACGAGCGCTGGAAAGAGGCCGACGGCTCCGAGCGCCGAGAAACGGCCGCCGAGGTTCGGCTCGATCGTGAACGTCGGCACGTCCCACTGCTTTGAGAGCTTTCTGAGGTCGCCCTTCTCGGGGTCGGTGCAGAAGACGAGATGTTTTTTCGCCTCCTCGGAGCCCAGGCTCTTCTCGCCGACTTGGTCACGACGTAGACGAGCGCCTTTTGGGGGTTGGTCTGCTCGAGCACGCTCCAGATGTGGTCGGGGTCGATGTTGTCGAGGAAGTGGAAGCCGGGCGCGTTGACCGGCGCGAGGGCGCGCACGATCGTCTCCGCTCCGAGAGCGGACCCGCCGATGCCGAGGTGCAGGAACGTGTCGACCTGAGGGATGCGCGCGGCAAGCTTCGGCTGGACCTGCGCGAGCTCGCTGTCCCAGAGCGACTTCGCGGGCAGGTGGAAGAAGCTGGAGCGATCGGCGTCCATGTCTCTGAGAAACGACTGCAGCGCCGCCCAGCCGGCGTCGCGGTTGGTCTGCGGATGCATGATGTTCTCGAGCTCTGCCTTGATGAGTGCCATGTGATCTCCTGGTTTAGATGCTGCGGCCGATGACCATGCGCTGGATCTGGTTGGTGCCTTCCACGATCTGAAGCACCTTCGCCTCGCGCATGTAGCGCTCGACGGGATATTCCTTCGTGTAGCCCACGCCGCCGAGCAGCTGGACCGCGTCGGTCGTGATCGACATCGTCGCGTCGGTCGAGAAGAGCTTGGCGGCGCTGGCTTCGCGCGTGAACGGCAGGCCGGAGTCTTTAAGGTAGGCCGCCCGCTGCACGAGCAGGCGCGAAGCCTCGAGCGCCGTGTACATGTCGGCCACCATGAACTGGATGCCCTGGAAGTCGGCGATCGGCTGTCCGAACTGCTTTCGTTCCTTCGCGAACTTGGTCGAGTACTCGAACGCGGCGCGCCCGAGGCCCACGGCGGTGGCACCGATGGTGATTCGGCCGCTGTCGAGCGCCGTCATCGCGATCTTGAAGCCCTGGCCTTCCTCTCCGACGAGGCTCGAGGCGGGCACGACCACGTCTTCCAGGATCATCTCGCAGGTGGGCGACGCGTTGGCCGCCATCTTGTGCTCGGTCTTGCCGGCACGGAAACCCTTGGTGCCCTTCTCGACGATGAAGGCCGAGACGCCGCGCGGGCCTTCGCCGCCGGTTCGCGCGAAAACGATCACCGTGTCGGCGACGTTGCCCTGGGTTGTCCACAGCTTTGTCCCATTGAGGACATACTCAGAACCGTTTTTCACCGCGCGCGCCTTCAAAGAGCCGGCGTCCGAGCCAGCGTGGCTCTCGGAAAGGCTGAACGCGCCGATGTGCTCGCCGCGCGCGAGCGGGGGGATGTATTTCTTCTTCTGCTGCTCGTTGCCGAAGAGGTTGAGGATGACTTGCGGGAGCCCGCTCACCGCGACGCTGATCGCGTAAGCCGCGCCGTAGGCGGCGATCTCCTCGAGGGCGATCGCGTATTCGAGGTAGCCGAGGCCCGCCCCGTCGTATTCGACCGGCGTGGGAATGCCCGTGAGGCCGAGCTTGCCGAGCTCGCGGATGATCTCGCGCCGGAAGATGCCTTCCTCCTCGTCTTTCTCGATGGTCGTCGCGAAAAGCTGGCGCGACGCCTTGGCCGCGAGCTCCTTGAGCTGTGCTTGTTCTTCGGTAGGGGTGAATCGCATAGGCTCTATTTGTAGCCGGTGTTTCCGGGATTTTCCACGTGTCTTTGCGAAAAGCGGGTGCTTACGCGCTCGCCGCGCGGCAAGGCGTTCCTGGCGAGGCGCGCCGGCAGAGTCACGTACTTTCTCGCGAAAACGGCGCGGCGGCGGGCGCTGGATTTTCGGCAGGCGAGGCCCGGTAGTTTTCCGACCCGCGGGAGGTATAATTCTCATCAATGACAGACAGAAGCAGGATGTTTCTCATCCTCGGTGCGATCCTCGGCTGGCTCAAGCTGGCCGTCACGCTCAGCTAGAGCGCGCCGAGCAGGTCCCGGGCCGCGATCACGCGCAGGATCTCGTTGGTTCCCGCGCCGATCTCCATGAGCTTCGCGTCGCGCATGTAGCGCTCGACCGGAAACTCCTTGATGTAGCCGTAGCCCCCGAGGATCTGGATCGCGTCGAGCGCGACCTTCGTCGCCATCCGCGCCGCCACGAGCTTCACCTTGGCGCTGAGCGCGCGCGAGCTGCCGCCGACGAGCTTGCCCTCGTCCCACATCTGGGCGGCGCCGTAGGTGTAGTAGCGCGCGGCCTCGTACTCGGCCTGCGCGTCGGCGAGCATGGCCTGGATCATCTGGAAATCCGCGATGGGCTTGCCGAACTGCGTCCGGTCTTTCGCGTATTTAACGGCTGTTTCAATGGATGCGCGCGCGATCCCCAAGCTGATGCCCGAGATCGTGATGCGCTCGATGTCGAGGTTCTTGAGCATGTGGGCGACC
>JACQAX010000212.1 GCA_016194795.1 Deltaproteobacteria bacterium
GGCTGGAACTCCTCGACGACCGTGACCGCCTTGCCGGTGATCTTTTCCACGCGCCAGTCGCTCGGAAAGCTCGTGGTGAGCCACACGCGCAGCGCCGGGCTTTCCACCGGATCGGCGGGCGTCGCCTTCGACCAAACCCACTCGGTGCGCCGCACGCGCCCGCCGGGCGTCGCGTTGCCGTGCGCGTCGATGAGCTGAAAGAGCATGCGCGCGTGGTTGTGGGGAAGCGCCTGGACGTCGTCTTCCGAGCGGCATTCGAGCGGCGCCAAGAGCATGAACAGCGAGAAGAGAGTGGTGAGGAGCTGGAGCATCCTGCCTTCATTATACACCTCGCGTCACCCTTGTCATTCCGGACGAATTACTGGAGACTCGCGCAAAGGGAGAATCGAATGGCCAACACCAAGGCGATCGTCGACAAGTTGAATGAGATCCTCGAGTTCGAGATCAGCGGGGTCACGCGCTATCTCCATTACTCCTTCATGATGTTCGGCCCGAGCCGCATTCCGATCACGGGCTGGCTGCGCAGCCAGGCTCAGGACGGCCTCGACCACGCCACGCAATGCGGCGAGTGGATCACCGCGCTCGATGGCCACCCGACTCTCAAAGTACGGCCCACGCCGGAAGGCGACAAGCACGACGTGAAGTCGATGCTCACCGAGGCGCTCGAGTTCGAGCGTGAGGGCATGGGCAAGTACGTCCAGCTCCTCCAGCTCGTCCGCGACAGCGAGAACATCGCGCTCGAAGACTGGACCCGCAAGATCATCGGGGAAGAGCAGGACCACATCTACGAAATGGACAAGATGCTGAGGTCATGAAGAAACGCCGACGCCGGCGCTGGGTCGTCAAGGCTGGCAGCAACATGGTGTGCTCCGGCGGGCCGCTCCTCGCGAGAGCGTGGATGCAGCAGCTCGGCGCGCTCAAGCGCGAGCATGGCGTCGAGGTGATCTGGGTCACCTCGGGCGCGATCGCGTCGGCGACCGAGCGCACCCACTTCCTCCCGAAGGGGAAGCGTACGCTGAGCGAGAAGCAGGCCTTGAGCGCCATCGGCCAGCCGCTCGTGATGGACCTCTACAACCTCGCCCTCCAGACCACCGGGATGCTCGGCGCGCAGGTGCTCCTGACCTACGACGATCTCTCGAACCGCGAGCGCCGCTCGAACTTCGCCAACACGCTCGAGCAGCTTTTGAAGTGGGACGTCACGCCGATCCTCAACGAGAACGACGCGGTGGCCACCGAGGAGATCAAGTTCGGCGACAACGACTCGCTCTCGGCGAAGATCGCGGCGGTCATGAAGGCCGAGCGGCTCATCATCCTCACCGACGTCGAGGGCCTCTACGACTCCGACCCCCGCCGCAACCCCTCGGCCGAGCTCGTGCACAGCCTCGCCCGCGTGACCCCGAAGCTCCTCGCGCAGACGGGTTCGCACTCGGGCTCGTCGCGCGGCACCGGCGGTATGTACTCGAAGCTCAAGGCCGCGCGCGAGGCCGGGCTCAAGGGCATCGAAACCTGGCTCGTCAAAGGCGACCTGCCGCACGTCTTGACCCGCGTGGCCGACGACGAGATCGTCGGCACGCGCATCCGGGTGACTCGAGCGCGATGATGGCGAAGAAATACTCGGCCTGCGACATGCCGCTCGGGATCAAGCAAAAGCTCGTGGCCGCGCGCGAGTCCGCCCAGAAGCTTCGCAGCGCCTCGACCGACACCAAGAACGCCGTGCTGCGTGAAGCCGCTCAGCTCCTTCTTTCGAAGGCGCCGGAAATCCTGCGCGCCAACGCCGAGGACCTTGCCGCGTTGCGAGCCGATGCGACGACGGCTTTCCGCGATCGCCTCGCGCTCGATCCGACGCGGCTGGCGCACATGGCCGAAAGCCTCAGGCAGGTCGCCGCGCTTCCTGATCCCGTCGGCGAGGAGGTCGAGCGCCGCGCGCTCGCCAACGGCGTGCTCACCCGCCGGGTTCGCGCGCCTTTGGGCGTCATCCTGATGGTCTTCGAGTCGCGGCCCAACGTCGCCGTCGAGGCCTGGTCGCTCGCGTTCAAGTCGGGCAACGTCATCATCCTGCGCGGCGGAAAAGAGTCGATGAGGACCACGGCCGCGCTCTACGACGTCATCGGCGCCGCCCTCGACTCACGGGGCGTGCCGCGCGAGACGCTCTGGGGCATCACCGACCCGGACCGCAAGCTCACCGAGCTTCTGCTCGAGCAGGACAAGTACGTCGATATCGTGGTTCCTCGCGGCGGAGACGCGCTCATCGAGTTCGTCGTCGAGAACGCGCGGATGCCCATCATCAAGAACGACCGGGGCCTTTGCCACGTCTACGTCCACGAGGACGCGGATCAGGCGATGGCCCTCGAGATCGTCGCCAACGCCAAGTGCCAGCGCCCGGGCGTGTGCAACGCGATGGAGACTCTGCTGGTGCATCGAAAAGTCGCATCGACGTTTCTTCCTGCGTTGTACAAAAGAATTTCAGGCGGAGCGAGCGGCTCCAATGTCGAGTGGTTCGTGGACGAGGCCGCGGCGAAGGCCCTCGGCGCCCAGGCGAACGTGCATGGTGTGAAGCCCGAGTCGTTCGATACGGAGTACCTGGAGCTCAAGATGAACGCCGCCGTCGTCGGCTCGCTCGACGAGGCGATCGCCCACATCGAGCGGCACGGCTCGCGGCACTCGGAGGCGATCGTGACGGGAAACGAGAAGACGGCGCGCGAGTTTCAGTCGCGCGTGGTCGGCCTGCGCGAGCTTACGAGCGCGCGCTGGATCATCGACGGCACCGGGCAGGTCCGGGAATAAAGGAGAAGAGCGTGGCAACCCGAATCGGCATTCTCGGACTTGGAAAAATGGGAGAGGCGCTCGTCAAAGGGCTGCAGAGCTCGTCGCACGCCAAAAACTACGGGTTCGAGGCGACGACCCGCTCGAAGGAAAGCGCGCTCGAAGCCTCCAGGAAGCTCGGCATCGAGTGCCACACCGACAACGCGAAGCTCGCGGCCTCCTGCAAGGTGCTCGTGCTTTGCGTGAAACCCCACCATGCGCGCGCCGTGCTCGAAGAGATCGCGCCGAAGATCACCCGCGACCACCTCATCATCACGATCGCGGCGTCGCTCACCACCGCGCAGGTCGCGGAATGGTCGGGGGGCAAGGCGGCCGTCGTGCGGGCGATGCCGAACACGCCGTGCCTGATCGGCGAGGGAATGACCGTCTACTGCGAGGGCTCGGGCGTCAAGCCGGAGCACCTCAAGCTCACCGACGCGATCTTCTCCACCGTCGGCCGCGCGGTGGCGCTCGAGGAGTCGCTGATGGACGGCGTGACGGGGCTCAGCGGCTGCGGGCCCGCGTACATTTACCTCGTGATCGAGGCGTTGAGCGAGGCCGGCGTGAAGGTCGGCCTTCCGCGCAAGACCGCCACCCTGCTCGCGGCCCAGACGCTCGTGGGGGCCTCGAAGATGGTGCTCGAGCGTGGCGAGCACCCCGCGGCGCTCAAGGACGAGGTCACCACTCCGGCCGGCTGCACGATCGACGGCCTGATGGCTCTCGAGGAGGGTAAGCTGCGCGTGACGCTCATCAAGGCCGTGCTCGCCGCCACCAAGAGAAGCCGGAGCCTGAGCAAAGCATGAAACGCGTCGTTCTCGCCGCCTTCGCCATCTTCCTGATCGCGGGCCTCTGGCTCGAGGTCCAGACCGGCATCTTCACGCGCCTGCTCGCGCGCCCCGTGACCGTGGCCGTTCTCGACACCGGCGTGGACGCCCGCATCCCGGCGATCGCCGAAAGGCTCTCGTCAAAAAAGGGCCGGAACTTCTTCGATAAAAACGACGACGTTTCGGATTCCGACGGGCACGGAACGAAGGTCGCCTTGCTCGTCGCCCAGGGCTGCGGCAAGATCGGCTGCCAGATCCTGCCGATCAAGATGACGAAGAGCGGGGCGGGGATGAGCCCCGCCGACCTCGCCGCCGCGATCGGCTATGCGCTCGAGAACGGCGCGCGGGTCATCAATATCTCGGCGGGCATGACCCAGGGCTCGCCGGCGCTCGACCAGGCGCTCGAAAACGCCGAGCGCCAGGGCGCGATCGTCGTCACGGCCGCCGGCAACGGCATCACCAACCCGTTTCGCCCGGAGCCGCTGGCGAAGGTGCATCCGCAGGCCTCGCCGCGCGTGCTCGTCGTGGGCGCCGCCAAGGCGCTCGACGATCCCGACTTTCCGATGAACTTCGGCGACGAGCTCGACGTCGTCGTGACCGGCCAGCCGGGCGACGCTTTCGGCTCGAGCTTCGCGGCCGCCGAGGTCAGCGGCGCCGTCGCCGCCTTCGTGCTCGCCTCGCATCGCCACGCCGATCTGCCCGCGGTGCGCGCGGCGCTGCGCGCCTCGGCGCAGGCCCCTAAAAGCGCGTTCCGGGCGATGCCGCTGCCCGAAGCGGTCGCGCGCCTGGGCTTCGGCGCCTTCGACTCGCAGGCCTTCATCGCGCGCGCGCCGTCCTGGCTGAGCGTGCCGCTCGCCGCGCACCGCTTCGCCGACGCCGGCGGACGCTTCGACTTCGAGCTCGGCGCCAACTATCCCGTCCTGAAAGTCGAGGCGGGCGTCACGTGCGGTGGAAACAAGGCGATCGCCGACGAGTATTATACGGTCCTCGGGCTTGCCGCCGATCGTGCCGCTGTTCGAGGCGGCGTTGTAGCAGAGCTGGTAAGGCGCGTCCGAGACCGCGCCCGCGCAGAGACGGATCTTGAGCTGCGGGTTGCTGCCGATCGAGGCGCTGTTCGAGGCGGCGTTGTAGCACAGCTGGTAGGGAGCATCCGAGCTCGCGCCCGCGCAGAGGTCGATCTTGAGCTCGGGGTTCGAGCCGATGGACGCGCTGTTCGAGGCCGCGTTGTAGCAGGCCTGGTAAGGGGCATCCGAGCTCGCGCCCGCGCAGAGGCGGATCTTCGCGTCGACGTTCGAGCCGATCGAGGCGCTGGCCGAGGCGGCGTTGTAGCACTTGGTGTAAGGGGCGTCGGAGGTCGCGCCCCGGCAGAGGCGGAGCTTGGCTTCGACGTTCGAGCCGATCGAAGCGCTCTGGCCAGCCGCTCTCACGCAGTCCATATTCACGTCGTGGTCGTAAGCCGAAGCCGTGGTCGAGATCGCGAGCGAGAGGATCAGAAGCGTCGTTTTCATTTTTTTATCCTTTTTAAAACGAGGGCCCGCGGGATTTCTCCCACGAGCCCTCGCCACTACTCAATTCGTAAGAGCTGCCGCGATCAGTCGCCGCGGCGGCCCTGGATCTCGACTTCGTAAGCCTTCTTGAGCGGCTTGAGCACGTCGGCGATGGGCGTGCTGCGGAACCAGCCGTCCTTCTCGACCTGCGTGCGGGCCGTCTCGAGAGCCGGGTACACCAGGAGCAGACCGCGGCGCTCGCCGCCCTGTTTCGACAGGGCGGTGTTTATGAACGCCGTGAGCTTGAGGGCGGCCTTGTTGTTCTTGAAGTTCTTGCCGTCGATCGCGGCGTTGTCGCGCATTTCCTTGACGAGGTCGTGCGTGACGACGTCGCGGGTCGCCTTGATGCGGGCCTGGTTGCCCGAGACGAAGGCGGCGGCGTAAGCCGAAACCTTGTCGTTGAACGCCTTGCCGAGCAGCTCGAACACCACGAGGTCGGAGGCGGCGTCAGCGGCCGTCTCGTTGCGGATGTCGCGGCCTTCGGCCACGAGCGCCTTGCTTGCGCCCGGGTTGAAGCCATTGTCCTGGTAGACGACGAGGCCTTCGAGGGCGAGCGAGGCGTAGCTCTGTTCGAGCGACGCGATCACCGAGCCCACGGGCGTGCGGCGCGAGCCGTCGTTGAGGCCGGCGAACAGGCGTCCGCCGCTTTCGAGGAACGACTTCACCGCGGCGGCCGAGCCGTTGCCGAGCTGCGCGTTCACCGACGGGATCACGAGCACCTTGTCGAGGTACTTGCCGGCGATCTCGGCGGTGAGCTCTCCTTCGACGCGAACGTCGTAGGCGTCGAAGCCGAGGCCCGCGAGCTTCGAGGCTTCGTCGGCGCGTTTGCCGAGGTCACCCGAGCTCAGGACGAACAGGCCGGTGGCGTCGGCGTTGTACTGCCAGCGCTTGGCCGAGTCGACCTTGAACGAGCGCTTGCCGAGCAGCCAGTCGCCTTCGAGGATCTGAACTTCGAAGCTCA
>JACQAX010000005.1 GCA_016194795.1 Deltaproteobacteria bacterium
CCCTTCGCTGTGGCGCGCGAGCAGCTCGCGGTCGGCGCGGGGCTTGTAGTGGAAGCCTTCGGTGTACGAGCGGGTCACGATCTCGCAGAGGTTGCGGTAGCCGGTGGCGTCCTTGCAGAGAAGCACCAGGCGATAGTTGCGCGCGGCCTCTTCCTCGTCGGCGGTGAGCGTCACGCGCTTACCGCGCGCGGGCGCGAGCTTCGAGAGGCGGGAGCCCGTCGTGTAATAGATCTCGCAGCCGATGATCGGCTTCACGCCGGCGGCTTTGGCCGCGAAATAAAAGTCCACCGCCCCGAACATATTGCCGTGGTCGGTGATCGCCACGGCGGGCGAGCCCTGCTCCTTGACCTTCGCGAGAAGATCCGGGATGCGGATGGCGCCCTCGAGGAGGCTGTACTGGGTGTGGACGTGCAGGTGAACGAAAGAAGACATCTCGCTGGCTATTCCCATTCAATCGTAGCGGGCGGCTTGGACGAGATGTCGTAAACGACGCGATTCACCCCGCGCACCGAACCCGCGATCTTTCCCGCCACTTTACCCAGAAACTCCGAAGAAAAGGGATACCAATCTGCGGTCATTCCATCCTGCGACGTGACAGCGCGCAGCGCCACCGCGTTTTCATAGGTGCGCCCGTCGCCCATCACCCCGACGCTCTGCACGGGAAGGTAAACGGCGAAAGCCTGCCAGATCTTGTCGTAGAGCCCCGCGCTGCGGATCTCCTCGATGAAGATCGCGTCGACCTCGCGCAGGATGTCGAGCTTTTCACGAGTGATGTCGCCGATGACGCGAACGCCCAGGCCGGGCCCCGGAAACGGATGGCGCCCCAGGATGAGCTGCGGCACGCCCAGCTCGCGGCCGATCTCGCGCACCTCGTCCTTGAACAGCTCGCGCAGCGGCTCGATGAGCTTGAACTTCAGGTCTTTCGGGAGACCGCCCACATTGTGGTGGCTTTTGATCTTCGAGGAGAAGCCGTGCTTGCCGCTCTTCTTGAAGCTCGTCCCCTTCACCTCGCGCGGCGGCGGGCACGATTCGATGACGTCGGGATAAAGGGTGCCCTGCACGAGGAACTTCGCGCCCTTGATCGTCTTGGCCTCTTTTTCGAAGATCCGGATGAACTCGCGCCCGATGATCTTGCGCTTCTTCTCGGCGTCGCTCTCGCCCGCGAGAGCCTTGAGAAAGCGCGACTCCGCGTCGACGTAGCGCACGTTGAGCTTGAGGTTTTTCGCGTAGACGTCGAGCACGTCCTCGGCCTCGTTCTTGCGAAGCAGGCCGTTGTTGACGAACACGCAGGTGAGCTTGGGCCCCAGCGCCTGGTGGACGAGCGTGGCGGCCACGGTCGAGTCGACGCCGCCCGACAGCGCGCAGATCGCGTGGTTGTTGCCGACCTGCTTGCGGATTTGCGCCACCTGCTCGTTGAGGTACATCCCCAGGTTCCAATCGGGCGTAAGACCGCAGATGCGCGTGGCGAAGCGGTCGAGGATCTCTTTTCCGCGCTCGGTGTGCGCGACCTCGGGGTGGAACTGCACGGCGTACAGCTTGGCCTCGGGGTTCTCGATGACGGCCGGCGACTGGTTGTGGCTCACGGCCGTGAGCTTGAAGCCGGGCGGAAGCTTGCCGATCTCGTCGCCGTGGCTCATCCACACCTGCATGCGCCCGTTGAAGTCGGGGATGAGCTCGGACTTGCCCGCGAGCTGCACCTGCGCGCGCCCGTATTCGCGCGTCTTGGCCGGGATGACGGCGCCGCCGAAAACCTTCGCCATGTACTGCATTCCGTAGCAGATGCCGAGCACGGGCACGCCCAGCTCGAAAACCGCTCTCTCCTTGGTGGGTCCGGGCGCATCCTTGTCGTAAACGCTGTAGGGCCCCCCCGACAGGATCAGGCCCTTGGCCTGAAACGCCTTGATCTTCGCGATCGGCGCGTCGCACGGGTAGATTTCGCAGTAAACGTGAAGCTCGCGCAGCCGGCGCGCGATCAACTGCGTGAACTGGGAGCCAAAATCTAGGATGAGGATGCGGGAGTTCGCGCTCAAAGGTGTGTCCTTTTCTGGAGTGAGAAGTGGCGTCGCCGACGTTTTACTCAATGCGAGACGCGATGGAAAGCGGAGACTGGTCTAGCACGTCGCGTTATCTCCAACACGATCGGACGACCTTCGCTTGACGCGACGTAAAAAGATTCTTAAGACGACAGTACAGATACACACACTCTTTGGGGGAGATCACATGAAGAATTTTGTTTTGCTGGCAATCCTGCCAGCGGCCGTCCTCTTCGCCGGCTGCGAAGATCTTTGTCAGACGGGCCTTGAGCTCAAGGGGCGCCTCGCGGCGTATGAGACGACGGTGACCGGCACGATCGGCACGCCGGCAAGCTTCGACTCGACCTGCGCGCTCCACCAGTCGGCCTGGACGAAGGACCTGCGCCACGGCGAGCGCCTCGCGAGCTACGCCGCCTACAACTACTTCACCTGGAACGAGCAGACCTGCGCCTCGTGGCACTATGAGCAGCAGTGCTATTGGACCGGTGGCGGACACCACCACCACGACGGCCAGTACATCTGCCGCAACGTCTACGTGTGCGACTTCGTGCAGGTCACCCCGCATCGCCGCGACGGCTACGACGACGCCGTCTTCCTCGAGAATACGCTGCGCCTGAGCAACAACTCGCTCACCGCGGCCTGCGCCTCGCACCAGTCCGGCGACGCCCTCAAAGCCGTCGCGCAGCTGACCGAAGCCAAGATCGCCCTCGGCAGCTCGTCCTCGAAGCTCGAAAACGTCCTGACGAAGGCGGGTTGTTACAACCGCCGTGGAGACTAAAACCATGAAATCGAAAATCCTCGTTCTGCTCACCGCGGCACTCTCGGTTCTCGCGTTCTCGGCCTGCGACGAATGCGAAAAGGCCGCGACGACCATCAACGACCTCGGTAGCGCCAAGACGCTGCTCGACCAGGGCCTCGCCCTGCCGGGCAACTGGACGCAGACGTGCGACACGCTCGTGCGTTATGCCGACACCTTCCGCTCGGACGCCGACTTCGTCCGCTCGGTGGCCAACACCGACTACCGCGGCATTCCCGCCGGCTGCGTCGAGCGCGGCTACGTGGAATACTGCCACGGTGGCTGGGTTCGCCGCCCCTGGGGCGTCGCCGTAACGATGGCTGATTCCAGCACCATGCTCGATGACGGCGACTTCGCCGTCGACTTCGACTCGAGCGACGACGGGCTGTCGCTTGACCTGGATCACCCCGGCCATGGCGGCGGCGGACATCCGGGCGGCGGACACGGCGGCGGCGGTGGACACCACCCCTCGCCCGGCCACCCGCACCCGGGCCACCCGGGAAACCCCGGCCACCCGGGCTATCCCGGCCACCACTACCCTCCCCACTATCCGCGCCACCCGCGCTGGGACTGGGGTTACGAGAACCGCTGGTGCGAAATCGTTCCGGTCTGCCTGCGCTGGCAGCCGGGCGTTCCGGTCCACCCGGGCTACGAGCACGTGATGTCGATCGCGTATGAGCTCGACCAGGCCGCGGGCGGCATCGAGTCGGCTTGCCGCAAGGCTTTCGAGGGCGCGCCCGCTCAGGACGTGAACACGATCGCCGAAGAGACGCGCACCCGCATCGAGAAGAACGCGCTCCCGGGCGCGAACTTCGTGTATCAGGGTCTGGGTTGCAACGCTCGTCGCGGCGACTAACGGTCCCGCGACACGGTGTTAAAGAAGAAGCCCGGTGCAGGTTGCCTGCATCGGGCTTTTTTTTATTCGGGTAACAAGGTAACAGGTAACGGGTCACGGCACCGGATCCAGTTGCTGGAACGGGTACGGGTTCCGTCACCCGTTACCCGTAATCCGTTACCCTCAGCTGTTCATATTGTAGTTGGGCGCCTCTTTGGTGACCGTCACGTCGTGCGGATGGCTCTCGGCCAAGCCCGCGTTCGTGATCTTCATGAAGCGAGCTTTCTTGAGCTCGCCCAGGTCTTTGGCGCCGACGTAGCCCATGCCCGCCTTCAATCCACCCAGGAGCTGGTGGATCGTGCTGGCGATCGTACCGCGATACGGAACGCGGCCCTCGATGCCCTCGGGCACGAGCTTGCCAGCCTCCTCGATCTCTTCCTGGAAGTAGCGATCTTTGGAGCCTCGGCCCATCGCACCGAGCGAGCCCATGCCGCGATACACTTTGTAGGAGCGGCCGTGCAGCAGCACCATCTCGCCCGGCGACTCGTCGGTGCCGGCAAACAGCGAGCCGATCATCGCGGCCGACGCGCCGGCGGCCAGCGCCTTGGTCACGTCGCCGCTGAAACGAATGCCGCCGTCGGCG
>JACQAX010000149.1 GCA_016194795.1 Deltaproteobacteria bacterium
AGCCGCTTCGGATTCTCGCCGCGCTCGTGGCGGTAGAGGCTCATGAAGAGCTCGACGTCCTCTTCGACGCTCTGGACGCTCAGCTCGTAGTGCTTGTACTTGTCGAACTTCATCGCGCATCGCCCCAGAGCCAGGCCGCGCCGCGGACGCCGCTCGAGTCGCCGTGCCGGGCCTTGACGAGCTTCGTATCGAGCGTATCGGAAAAAACGTATTTCCGCAGGAGCGCCGGCACGTTGTCGTAAAGGCGCGCAACGTTCGAGACGCCGCCGCCGAGGACGATCACGTCTGGATCGACGACGTTGATGATCGAGGCGAGCGAGCGGGCGAGCCGGTCTTCATACCGCTCGAGCGCGGCGACGGACGACGGTTCACCCGAGTGCGCGAGCCCGGCGACCTTCTCGCCACTGAGCTTCGTTCCGGTCACGAGCTCGTAGTCGCGCGCGAGCCCGGTACCCGAGATGAACGTCTCGATGCAACCGAGCTTTCCGCAGTAACAGCGCGGTCCCGGCCGCTCGGAGTCGAGCGGCCACGGAAGCGGGTTGTGCCCCCACTCGCCCGCGATCGCATTGGGCCCGCCGAGCAGCTTGCCGTGCGCGACGATTCCCCCGCCCGTGCCCGTGCCGATGATGACGCCGAAAACGACATCGGCGCCGGCGGCCGCCCCGTCGGTGGCCTCGGAGAGCGCGAAGCAATTCGCATCGTTCGCGATACGCACTGGGCGATCGAGCGCGCGGGACAGATCGCGGTCGAGGGGCTTTCCGATCAGGCAGGTCGTGTTGGAGTTCTTCACGAGTCCGGTCGCGGGCGAGATCGCGCCCGGGGTGCCGACGCCGACCGTGCAGCCGCTCACGCCCAGGCCGGCTTCGGCCTCGAGCACGAGACGCCGGATCGTGTCGACGATCGCGCCATATTCGGCCGCCGGCGTCGAGACGCGCGTGCGACAACGCTCGCGGCCGTCTTCGTCGATCGCCGCCAGCTCGATCTTGGTGCCTCCGAGATCAATACCAATACGCATGGACATGTTTCGTAGCATCGCGGGCGGCTAAGCGCCAGAGCACGTTGGTACGGCGATTGCTAATCCTGAGCGGATGCAAACGCACAAAGAAATCGTCTACAAGATGTGGCTCGCCCTCGGGACCTTTCAGCTCCTGCTCCTTTGTGGATGCAATGGAAGCACGCAGTCGAGCGACAATCTTCTCTCGAATACGTCGGCGTCCGCGAGCGATTCCGGCTCCGGCGGCGCGGAACGATCCGACGAGCCGGCGGCCGCGTCGACGATTCCGGTTCGAATCTCGCGCGCCTTTTTCGAGCGTTCGCTTACCGGCTCGGTGAAAATCGGCGATGAGGAATCTCAGAGCGATGTGTCGTGGCAATAGCTTCCGCCGACCGCCCCACCTCCCAAAGGACCCGTGATCGGCGACTTTCGCGACCATCAAGGCTGCGCGACTTACGACGAGCTCGGCGTGCGCCTGTGCTTCAACATCCTGCCCGACGTCTCGAACGTCGGCGTCAACGCGCGCGAGCTCACGCTCACGATCGACTCGTTCGACGACGTCCGGTTCACCGGGGCTTCGAACGCGGATGGTGTCTTGAAGATCGGCTTCAGCGCGTCCGCGCAGGGAGCCCCGAAAAGCATCGAGCTCACCCTGCGTCAGATCTAGGCTTTCACGGGCTGAAACATGCTCACGCAAACCGCCACTATAATGAGGGCGAACGCCGCCAGGTCATAGACGGTCGGCTTCTGCTGAAGATAGAGCCAGCTGAAGACACCGAAGACCAGGAACGTGATGACCTCCTGGGTCACCTTGAGCTGTGACGCGGTGAAGTACCCGAATCCAATACGGTTCGCCGGCACTTGAAGACAGTATTCGAAGAACGCGATTCCCCACGAAACCAGGATCACACGGTCATGAAGACGTTGCTCGCCAACAACAGCCCGAAGGTTTTGAAGGGAATCATCCCCTTTATCCAGCCCGAATCCCCCTGAAAAGACAACTGACTGAAACATTCAGGAATTGACGCGTCGTAGTATAAATGTTACGGCTCGGCGCGACATTAAATCTTTTTGGGGAGAATGCATGTTTCTGCGCTCGAGCAAGTTTCTGTTTCCGATGATGACTGTCCTCGCGATCGCCGCCGTTAACGCCCGCGCCGACGGCCCGATCAGCAACAACCCCGACGACTACGACGTCGCGAAATACCAGCGCCTCTACGGCGACTCGGTCGAGCGCGTGAACAACGCCCGCCGCCTCGTCGAACGCATGAACCGCCGCCTCGAAGAAGTCGGCGCGCGCCTCACCGGCGAGCAGAACAAGCTCAACGCGATCGCCAACAACATCGAAGGCACCAAGCAGGGCATCGCCAACGGTGAAGGAAAGATCCAGCAGCTTCGCCAGTCGACGCAGCAGGCGCAGGCCGAGCTCGAACGCCTCAGGCAGGAGCTCCCGAATCTCGAGATGAGCCTCCTCGACGAGCAGCGCCACCAGCAAGACATCGCCAACCACCTCCCGCAAGCCGAGCAGAACGCCGCGCAGGCCGAAGCCGCCGCGAGCGACAAAAACAACCAGGCGAAGATCCTCAACCAGAGCGCCGAGCAGAAAAAAGCCGCCGTCGCGCAGCTCCAGACTCAGCTGAACGACGCGCAGGCGAAGCTCCAGCAGGCTGAAGCCGCGTTCAACGGCCTCAAGGCGCGCGTCGACAATCTCAAAACGCAGATCGCCAGCCAGACCAGGCAGCTCGGCGACGCGTCGGCTACGGTCGACCGCCTCGAGAAGGAAACGGCTCAGAAGAAGGCGGGCTTTGAACAGGCTTACGCCGCCGCCGCGGTGGCCGAGAAGGATGCCGCCGATGCCGAGCGCCTCCACGCGCCAGACGCGCGCGCCAAGCGCCTCAAGGCCAACGACCTCCGTCGTCAGGCCAACGCGCTCAAGAACGGCTACGCGCAGTCGGAACGCGCGCTCGACGCCGCTCGCAAACAGCTCGTCGACCTGAACAACTCGATCACCCAGGCCAAGAGCGACCTCGCCGCCGCTGAACAGCAGCTGCCCGGCGCCGAAGCTCCGCTCGCCGGCTTGCGCAAGCAGGTCGCCGATCTCACGCCCGCCATCCGCCAGGCTCAGCGTGACGCCGAACAGGCGCAGGCCGCCGCCGGCGCCGCCGCGCTCGAAGCGAACCGGGCGCAGGCTTTCGCCAGCCAGGCCCGCCAGACCGCCAACGACCTCAAGGCCGCGCTTGGCGACTCGCAGCGCAAGGCGGGCGAGCTCCAGGCTCGCGTCAACAAGCTCCACGAGAAGCGCGACGCGCTCAACTCGTCGATCGGCCAGTGGAACGGCCAGATCGAACAGGAAGCACGCAACATCGCCACGCTCCGCCAGAATCTCCGTGTCTACGGCGAACAGGCTGAACAGCAGGCCCGCGTCGTGCGTGGCATCGAACGCGAGTACGGCGGCTTCGCCGCCGACCGCGATCAGGCCGCCCTCGTGCTTCGCGACGAAGAACGCCAGAGCGCGTTCCTCGGCCGCCGCCTCAACGAAGTCACCGCCAACCTGAACCAGGGCATCGCGATCGCCGCCAATGACGGCGTCGCCGACGGCTCGCAGGACGGCTCGACGGAAGGCGCCCGCCAGGGCGCGATCATCGGCGAGCGCGACGGTGTCGCGATCGGCTCGCGTGACGGCCAGGCTCAGGGCACTCGCGAAGGCGTCGAGCGCGCCCGCGCCGCCGGCCTGCAGGCCGGCCAGGAAGTCGGCCGCACTGAAGGCACTGAACGCGGAACGGCTGAAGGCAAGCTCAAGGGCGAGTCGGAAGGCACGACCCAGGGCCGCGAAAAGGGCCTCGTCGAAGGCTTCGAAGCCGGCAAGAGCGAAGGCTACGCCGAAGCGTATCCTCAAGGCGAAAAGGCCGGCCACGCGCTGGGCGGCTACAAAACCGGCCGTGACGCCGGTTATGCCCGCGGCAAGGCCAACGCGCAACGCGAAGGCAACGCGAAGGGCTCGGCTGACGGCACGCTCAAGGGTCAGCAGGAGTTCTACAACTTCAACCTCAGCGACGCGACGCTGCCGAACCACGGCACGAGCGATGCGGCCGCCGAGGGCATCGTGGCCGCGCCGAGCGACGTGAAGTCGGCGAACTTCGATCGCCCGCAGTGGGGCAACTACAACCCCCGCCGCGGCTATCCGCACCCTGACATGCAGGGCGCCTACGGCGTGAACTATCGGAACGCGTTCTACCAGACCGCGGCCGACACGTACGACCGGGTCTACGGCGAAACCTACGCTCGCGTCAGCCGCGACGTGTTCGAGAGAACGCGCGCCGACTACGCGAACCGCGAATACCCGGCCGAGAAGCAGGCCGCGTTCGACGCCGCTCGCGCCCAGGCGTTCGAGCTCGCGCGCAAGACGGCTTCCGACGCCGCTTACCAGGTCGCCTTCACCCCGGCTTACGAAGCCGCGCGCCAGGCCGCGCTGCCCGTTCGCAAGGAAGAAGGCCGCACCGCCGGTCGCTCGGAAGGCTTCGCCACGGGCAAGCAGGCCGCGTACGACGCGGATCTCGCTCAGGGCAGCGCCGAAGGCGAAAAGGCCGGCTGGGACGAAAACTACCAGCCCACCTACGACGCCGCTCTCGCGAAGGCGTACAACGACGTCGTCGCCTACTTCTCGAGCCACTCGGTTCTGAAGTTCGACGGTGCCGTCACCTCCGACGCGAACCAGGACGGCGTCTTCGCTCCGGGCGAAACGGCCTCGGTCACCGTCGCCATCAAGAACTTCGGCAAGGTCTCGCAGTCGAAGCCGGTGCAGGTGACCCTCACGGGCGCCAGCGACGGCCTCATCCTCGACAGCGCGACCGACACGCTCGCGCCGCTTCCGGGCCAGACCCGCGCGGTCGTGACGGGTGTCACGAGCTTCCGCGTCGCTCCGACGGCTGAAGTGGGCAAGACCCTCTCGGTCACCCTCGCGATCAGCGACGGCACGACGCAGCTCGCGCAGACGACGCTGACCCTCACGGTCGGCTATCCGTACGCGGTGTCGGCGATCGACCGCACCGACTACCCGTCGGCCGAACAGGACAACGCGGTCACCGTGAAGGTGCGCAACGGCAGCTCGAAGACGTCGCTCGGCGACGTGACGGTCCGCCTCGTTTCGACCGACGGTCTCGCGACCGTCACGACGGGCGCCGCTGCTCTCGGAAAGCTCGCCTCGGGCGAGACGAAGCC
>JACQAX010000150.1 GCA_016194795.1 Deltaproteobacteria bacterium
GGGTCCCCTTCTCACGGAGATGTTCGATGTCGATTATTTTTGACGGCGTCAGCAAGGCCTTCGGCCCTAAGAAAATCCTCGACCGCGTGAGCTTCACCGTGAACACGGGCGAGATCATGTTCATCCTCGGAAAATCGGGGATGGGCAAGTCGGTGACTCTCAAGAACATCGTGGGCCTGCTCAAGCCCGACGCGGGCGACGTGCACGTCGAGCATTTCACGATCAACAAGCTCGACGAGGAGGGCCTCGAGGAGGCGCGCAAGGTCTGCGGCATGGTCTTCCAGCATCCCGCGCTCCTCGACTCGCTGACCGTATACGAGAACGTCGCATTCGGCCTGCGAGGCATCTCCGCCGAGAAGGTGAAAGAACGCGTGCGCGAGTGCCTGGGCCTGGTGCACCTCGACGAGAGCATCTTCAGCCGCAAGCCGCCCGAGATCAGCTACGGGATGCAGAAGCGCGTGAGCCTGGCCCGCACGCTGGCCCCCGGCCCGCGGTATCTTCTCTTCGACGAGCCCACGACGGGCCTCGACCCGATCACGACGAACGCCGTCAACGAGCTCATCTTCGAGCTTTCGCGCCGGCTCAAAGTCACGAGCATCGTCGTGAGCCACGACATGGGCTGCGCTCTGCGCATCGCCGACCGCATCCTCGTGCTCGACCAGGGCCACATCCTCGCTCTCGGGACGGTCGACGAGATCAAGCGCCATCCGGCCGAGCTCATCCGCGACTTTCTCAGGGAGGCGATCTAACTCTTATGACGGTCGTCCTGAATTTCTTTCAAGAGATCGGCGGGCTGTGGCTGTTTTCCCGGCAGGTCAAGCGCACCTGGCTCACCACGTTCGGCGAGAGCCTTCCGATGGTCATCGAGCAGATCGGCTACGTCGGGATGCGCTCGCTGACGACGGTTTGCTTTGCCGGCTTTTTCGTCGGCGCGATTCTCGTGATCCAGCTCAATCTCATGCTCGCGCAGTACGATGCCCAGAGCATGCTCGGCGGACTGGTCACGTCGGGCTGCATCCGGGAGGTGGGTCCGCTCATCATCTCGTTTCTGCTTGCCGGCAAGGTCGGTGCCTACACCACCGCCGAGCTCGGCACGATGCGCGTCACCGAACAGGTCGACGCCGTTCGCTGCCTCGGGACGAACCCCCTCCAGTACCTCGTCGTGCCGCGCTTCATCGCGATCGTGGTTTGCTCGTTGCTCCTGCTCGTCTTCGGCCTGCTCGTGGGCCTGCTTGGGAGCATGTGCGTCGCGAGCCTCCTCTACAACATGAACCCGCTGCAGTACCTCTCGAGCGTGCCGCGTTTCGCCGACGGCTGGACCGTTTTCTGCGGCGTCTTCAAGTCGTTCGTCTATGGCCTGATCGTCGCGTCGGTCAGTACGTACAAGGGCTATAACGCCTCGGGCGGCGCCAAGGGCGTGGGCAAGGCCGTCACCGAGTGCGCGGTCTACACCAATCTCCTGATCGTCTTCGCCAACTCGTTCAGCTCGATCTTCCTCGACGGGCTGCACGAGACATGGAGGACCTTTTTCTAATGGTGCTCAAGTACCTCATCCTCAACCCGCTCATCGGTTTCGTGCTCGGCGCGCGCCAGGTGATGTTCATTCTCGCCAAGACGCTGCTCACCTGCCTCAAGGGCCCGCATCGCCCGCGCGACGTGCTCAACCACATGAACACGATCGGCTGCGGGTCGCTCCCGATCATCGCGATCTCGACGGCGTTCGCCGGCTTCGTCGTCACGGGCGAGCTCGCCCACCAGATGGACACGGCCCTCCATACGGTCGAGATGCTGCCGGGCTTTTCGGGCCAGTTCGTGTTTCGCGAGCTGGGGATCGTGATCCCCGCCCTGCTGCTCGTCTCGAAGGTCGGCGCCGCCACCACGGCGGAAGTGGGGAGCATGAAGGTGACCGAGCAGATCGACGCGCTTCGCCTGCTGCAGATCGACCCGGTCGAGTACCTCGTCTACCCGCGCTTCGTCGCCAGCATCGTCGTCATCGCGTGCCTCACGCTCATCTCGATCTTCGTCACGCTGTCGGCCGCCATCGCGGTGGCGGTGCTGCGCTACAACTTCTCGATCGCCGAGTACGTCAACGCGCTCGCCCACTTCGTATCCGGCAAGGACGTCGTCTGCGCGCTGGTGAAGGGCATGACGTTCGGCGCGGTCATGCCGATCATCTCGTGCTTCTACGGCTTCAACTGCGGGGGCGGCGCCGAGGGCGTGGGCTCGGCCACCACGAACTCGGTCGTGACCTCGACGATTATCGTGATCGTCCTGGATTTCCTTCTTACGTTTGCGTTTTCCATGGTGTTATAATAACGACATAACACCATGCGTCTCTCAAACGAAGCCAAAGTCGGATTTCTCCTCTTCGCGACTCTCGTAATCACGGTGATTTTCGCCTGGCTGATGGGCGCGAGCAACCCCTTCAAACGCACGGTCACCTTCCACGTGAACTACAACTTCGCCGGCGGCATCGAAGTGGGCTCGCCCGTGCGCGTGGCCGGCATCAAGGTCGGCAAGGTCGAGAAGATCAGCTTCTTCGTTCCCGAAAAAGAGTTCGGCGCGCCCGACTCCAAGCCCACCGACGTGCTCACGCCGCTGCGCCTGCGCGTGTCGATCGACAAGGAAGCCGCCGAGGGCGTGCGCAAGGACTCCAAGTTCTTCATCAACATCGCCGGCATCATCGGCGAGCGTTACGTCGAGATCACGCCGGGCTCGATGAGCTCGCCGAAAGTCGGCCCCGACGACGTCATGCGCGGCGTGGATCCCCCGCGCATCGACCAGCTCATCTCGCAGAGCTTCGACCTGGCCGGCAAGATCAAGCAGGTCATCGAGGAAAACGAAGGCGACATCACCAAGTCGATCAAGCTTTTGTATGAGCTCTCGGCCAACATCAACAAGACCTTGGGCTACATCGATCGCTCGAAGATGTTCAAAACCGACATCGCCCAGCTCATCAACAACCTGATTGAGATCACGGGCGACGTGAAAGTGCTCACGGCCAAGACCAAGTCCGATGACGGCAAGAAGACGCTCGAGCTCCTCCATAAGCTGCTCTGGCGCCTCGAGCCGCTCGACAAGGAAGCCATCCAGAAGTTCTTCCAGAAGGAAGGCATCAGGACGCGCCTGTTCTGAGCTCGCGTTCCGCGCCTTGAGGGTGCCTGAAATCCCGCAGCGGCTCCTCAGCTCAGGACTTTTTTGTCACTCGAACAAAACCCCTCCCGTAGCGATAATCTATGGAGAGAGAGGTTCGAACATGCAAAGACTCAACGGAGCCCTGCTCGGATTCGTCGCGCTCGCCGCCGTGTCGGCCAGTGCTTGCACCTATGGCACCAGCGGGCCGATCCTGCCCGTGGTCAAGGTCTGCGCGCGGCTCGCCAACTGCGAGGACCAGCACGCCTGGGGAGGTTGGTTTCGGTTTTCGCTCGTTGCCGACGGGCCCCAGTTCGACGCGAACGGAAACTCCTTGGATCGGGCCGGGACGAGCAAATTCAGCTTCAACACGATGCTGTCGCTGCCGACCAACGGCTCGGACTGCCGCAGCTACCTGCTCACGAGCTCGGGCGGCGTCGCCTACGCGCCGGAATCGTTTCGCGTCGAATCGGCGAGCTTCGCCCCCACCGACGCCATTGGCGCATATTTTTACGTGAACGACGAAGGTCAGCCCACGAGCCCGGCCGGCGGCAAGCAGCTCACGCTGCTCCCCGCGAAGGTGTCGATCGACTTTTTCGCCGAGAGCGGCGAGCTCGTCTTCGACTGCAAGAACCCCCTGGGCCTTGGCCCCGACTTCCGCAAGCAGCTCGCCGATGCGATCCGCCAGGCCCCGGTCAAGCAGCTCGAGCGACTCTTCACGTCGCGCACGCGCGCCCTCGACGGCGCGGGCGTGAGCGACGAACCCACTCCCAAAACGACCGCGGCGGCGCTTCCGGGCTTCGTTGAAACGGTCAAAAACGAAGACGTTCCTCGAGCGATCTGAGGGCCTGGGCTTTCTGGCGCGCAAGCTCCTCGGCGCTCCACTTGAAGTGGGCGCGCGCGAGCTCGCCGACGGGGCCCAGGGCCTGCTCGAACGCCTTCCGGCCGCCCATCCAGATCGGCATGCGCCGGAACATGAGATCTTCGAGCGTGCACGGGGCGTGGTGGGCGAGCTTCCACTTCACCCACTGGTCGGTGAACCGGCCCCAGATCGGCTGCCCCTCGAGGCGCGCGGCGTAATCGGCGGGCTCGGAGAGCACGGACTTCGACTCGTCGTCATGAGCGTGCTTGCTCGTCTTGGGAAAGGCGAAGTCGGCGATCTCCTGCGAGATCTTGCGAAAGGTGGTGTACTTTCCACCGGCCATGAACACGATGCCCGCGTCGTTGCGCCAGATCTCGTGCTCGCGCGAGGTCTTGGCCTCGCTTTTGGCGCCGGTGTCGAGCAGCGGGCGCACGCCGGCGTAGGTCATCGTGATGTCTTTTTCGGTGAGCTTGGCGTCGGGAAAATACTGCTCGAGCACGTGCAGCAGATAGTCGATGTCGGCGCGGTTGGCCTGGATGCGGTCGAGATCGCCATGCTCGGCCGAGTCGGTCGTGCCGATGATCACCTGCTCGGCGCCGGCCCCCAGGTCCTTGCGCGGGATCGCGAAGATGATCCGGCCGTCCGGATGGTACATCACGAGGCAGCGCTCGAGCGGCAGCCGGCTCCACGGCACGATGAGGTGCACGCCCTTGCTGGGCTTGAGCTTGCGGGCCGAGCCGCGGGCGACGCGCGAGCCGAACGCCTCGGTCCACGGGCCGACGCACGCGATCACCTCGCGCGCTTTGACGGCCACGGGCTTGGCTTGGTCGTCCAGGGTGTCGGTGAGGGTGACGTCGTAAAGGCCGTCGCTTCCCTTCTCGGCCACCTTCTCGGCGCGCACGTAGTTCAGCGCGGTCGCGCCCCGGCGAACGGCATCGAGGATCGTCTCCAGCACGACCTCGTCGTCGAGCATCATCGCGTCGGCGTAATAATAGCTGCCTTTGAGCCCCTGGGAGCGGATCTTCGGGAAGAGGCGCGCGCAGTCGCCGGCCGAGTGCTTGCCGTGGAAGAACGGCGTCCGAAACAGGCTGAGCGCGTCGTAGAGCCAGAGGCCGATGCCCAAAGCGCCCGTCGAGCGCGCACCCGGCGGGGCGTCTCCGCGAGCGTAGATCGGCAGGTTGAACTCGAGCGGCTGCACGAGGTGCGGATGGGTCGAGAGGAGCCAGTGGCGCTCGGCCAGCGACTCGAAGACGAGATGAAAGTCGAACATCTCGAGGTACCGAAGCCCCCCGTGGATGAGCTTGCTCGAGCGGCTCGAGGTGCCGCTCGCGTAATCTCCCTTTTCGACGACGAGAGCCTTCAGCCCGCGAATCGCGAGCTCGCGCGCCAGGCCCGCGCCCACGATCCCCCCGCCGACCACGACGGCATCGAAAATCGCCGGCTTGGCCTCAGCGCGAAGCTTGTCGATCGCCTGGCGCCGCGTCTCGTGGGAGAAGACGGGATAGTTCATGTCGTCGACGGCGTGGCGCCTGGCGTGGTTTCGGTCGCCTTCTTCGGAAGCCTCAGGCCGATGTGCAGCTCGGCCAGCTGCTCGGGCGTGACGCTCGACGGCGTCTCGCTCATCAGATCCTGTCCGCGCTGCGTTTTCGGGAATGCCATCACCTCGCGGATCGCGTCGGTTCCGCAGAGAATCATCACGAGGCGATCCATGCCGAACGCCATGCCGCCGTGAGGCGGCGTGCCGTA
>JACQAX010000221.1 GCA_016194795.1 Deltaproteobacteria bacterium
CAGGCATCCGGCGGCGAGGCGAGCGCTTCGCGTGCGGTCCCGCGGTAACGCTCGGCCACGAAGTCGTAGAACGAGCCGTTCACGTTTCTCAGCGCGAGCCCGCCCTGCGTTCCGTAGAGGTTCGCCTGGATCACGCAGTCGCAGCCGGCCGGAAGCTTCCACGAGCACGAGAGCTGGATCGTCGTGCCGGTCTCGAGATCGATGCGGGCGTTGGCGAAGTCCTCGACCTGCGAGCCGGTGTCGCGCACCGGCTTTCCCGCGGCGAAGAGCTTGCTCGTCACGCCGCTCACTTTCGGAAAGCCGAGCGTCCAGAGCGCCAGATCGACGAGGTGAACGCCCAGATCCATCACGCAGCCGCCACCCGAGAGCCGGGGATCGTAGAACCACGCCTTGTCGGGGCCGTAAGCGTTGTGAAACACGAGATCCACGGCGTAAACGTCGCCGATTTCCCCGTCGGCGACCCGGTCGCGGATGCGGCGCATGCCCTCGGTGTGGCGATACGAGAGATCGACGCCCAGCAGGCGATCGCGGCTGCGAGCGGCCTCGAGCACCCGCCGCACTTCGGCCGCCGTTCTTCCGAGCGGTTTCTGGCAGAATACGGCCAGGTTCTTCTCGATCGCGCGAATCGCCTGCTCGGCGTGCAGGGCGCTGGGCGTCGCGATCACGACGCCGTCGAGGTCGGCGCGCAACAGCTCGTCGAAGTCGGTCGTGGCTTCGGCGCCCGGAGCGCTTTTCAGGGCTTCTTCGACCATCTGCGCGTTCGGGTCGCAGATCACGGCCACCTCGGCGGCGCCGCTTTGCGCGACCATCTCCATGCGATGGCGGCCGATCCAGCCCGTGCCGAGAAACCCGAGCCTCGGCTTTCTCATGACGTCACCACGGCTTTCAGGAAGCCGTCGGGACGATCGCGCGTGGCATCGAGCGCCTCGGCGAGCTTTTCGAGCGGGTAGGCGTGCGTGAAAAGCGGCGAGGGGTCGAGGGCGCCGCTCGCCACCGCGTCGATGGCGGCGCGCATGCCCTCCAGGTAGACGCGCGAGTCCCGCTCGTGGGCGTTCACCACGTCGAGGCCGCGCCAGTTCCAGAGCTGCATGTTGACCTGCCGGGGGCCGTCCTGGTGGTAGCCGGCGATCACGAGCCTTCCACGCTCGGCCGTGAGCTCGGCGCTCAGGTCGAGAGGCCACTGTTTGCCCACGGCCTCGATCACGCGGTCGCAGAATTTTCCGTCGGTCAGCTGCCTGACTCGCTCGATGATCCTGGCGTGGTCGTCCATGGCGACCAGCTCGTGGGCGCCCATCGCGCGGGCGACGTCGAGTGAGAAGGGGCGCCGGGAGATCGCGATCACCCGGGCGCCGGAGCTGGCCGCGAGCCTGGTGAGCAGCGCTCCGAGAAAACCGATGCCGACGATGGCCACGGTCTGGCCCTCCTCGAGCTGGCTGCGGCGGAAGATGTTCATCGCGCAGCCGAGCGCCTCGCCTGGAAACGGCTTGCCGTCGAGCGCTTTCGGAAGCTTGAGCACCGAGTCGGCCGATGCGAGATCGTATTCGGCGTAAGCGCGGTAGGTGAGCGCGGCCACCCGGTCGCCGATCTTGAGACCATCGACGCCCTGGCCCACGGCCTCGATCACGCCCCAACCCTCATGACCGAGCGCTCCGGCCTGGGTGGGGTACTGCGTCCACGGCATGCCTTCCCAGGTCGCAAGATTCGACGCGCAGACTCCCGAGCCCTCCAGGCGCACCAGAACCTCTCGTTCCCCTGGCGCGGGCACGGGCACCCGCTCGATCGTCACCTGTCCAGGACCCGTCAGCACGGCGGCACGCATCTCGTCTCTCATCGCAGCAACCTCCCGCCGAAAAGCTAGAAGGGGAATCCACGCCCGGCAAGCCGGGAGATTGTTGGGCCATTTGAGGCTTGCCGGCGCTGTGGCTTCTACCGTCCTCGCAATCCGAAGAAATCTATCGCGTAGCAAAAGCCCTCCTGGTCTTCTGACTTCTTCACGACGGCTCGCACGTTCTCGATCGCCTTGACCAGGATCTCGCGGATGACGTCCGCATCGGCTCGCGATGCGGTGATCACCGACGAGTAGTGCAGGTCTTTTCCCGGCGGGCGGTCGAGCGATTGAATCGCCTGCAGCCTCCAGTTGATGTGGTGCTTGGAGATCATCGGCGAGTCATGCTCCAGGTGGATGTGCGAGGTTCCGATCGTGTAATGCCCGTCTTGCGTTCGCGCGACCAGACCCACGCTCACGAGAAACTGAAGAATTTCGGCGATGCGCTCGACCGGGACTCCGAGATATTCGCTCATGCCGCGTTCGGTATGGCAGCCCGGTACCGACACGAGAACGTGAATCGCTCCGTAGTGCCACGAGCTGTAAAAGATGGCCTGATCCTCGCGCGTGAGCGTCTTCTTGAACTCGAGCCTGTTTTTCAGGACGAACTGCTTCTCGCGGAGCGCCTGAAGCTGCTCCTGGAAAAGGTCTTTCAAAGTCTTGGTTCCGGCGCGAGCGTATTGGATCAGTAAGATGAGGCAGAGCGACTGCTCTTTCGTGTGGCCCAGGAAGCGGTTGATTCGCTCGGCCTGCTCGAGGCTGAAGTGGGCATTGCCGTTGAGCACCTGCGAGACGTACGCGGTGTGGCAGCCTACGAACGCGGCCAGACGCGACCGCTCCCCGCGCTTGGCTTCCGAGCGCGCGGTGAGCGCCTCGCGCAGATATTCTTTGTAGTCCTGGTGCTCGAATATCGAATTTTTCATTTACTTTCGATGGGTTGGTTTTCTTAGTAAAACTAAAATAATCATATGAGTTTTAATTAAATTAATCTAGTTCGGCGCGGACGCAGAGGCTATAAACCGAACATTATTAGTCAGGTTATGGTATCTGACTCAGCAATTGGAGTTCAGTATGCGTCCGATGAAAGTGTTGTGGGTTGTCTCATTGTTAGCGGCAACGGCTGCCTTCGCAGGCGAGGGTAACGAAGGAAGCGGCGGCGGCGGACTGGCCGAGCAGAACGTGCGGTTTGCTTACGCCAATCTCGGACGATCTCTCGACATGTGCCTGGCCTCGCCCTCCTGCCAGCTCACGGCCGAGGAGACGCGGCTCGTGACCAGCGTCCGCAAGTCGGGCGGCGGTCAGCTCGTGTTTCTCTCCGAAAAAGAAAATCCCGGCACGTTCCTCATCGACGGCGCGGTTCGGGTGGCGAAAACCGAATACGCCGTCGGCGCGACCATCTATCTCAACAAAGACCTTCTCTATTCCGCCAACGCCAAAGGCGAGCTCAAGGCAATCGATACCGCCGCGGCCTCGGGAGCTCTTCTTCACGAGCTCGGCCACCAGCAGGGCGAGCGCAGCCATGACAAGCTCGATCTTCTGGCCGCGAAGCTTCGCTCGCTTCTCCTGCTCGACACCCAGAGGCTCACGTACATTTTTGCGGACAATATCGCCCTCACCGCGCTCAACCAGCTCGAGTCGGGTTTGGCGACCCGGTCGACGCAGCTTCTCGTCGAGGACGGCGAGAACCTCACGGATCTGACGTCTCTCGTGGCCAGCCGGGTTCCGTGCGCCGAAATCTTCGGACCAGGCACCGAGGTCGAGAGCTTCCTCTTGTGGAACCTCCACTGGGGCCACAGCGAGAGCCGCTTTTACGGGGGAGTTATCCGCATGGCGGTCGAGGGTAATTTGGAAATGCAGTGCAAGACTCCAGCGGGTGGACGTCCCATCAGCAGCGGCTGGGCGATCAGGGGCCACCTGAACCTCGTGAAATCCCACGACGCCGCCCCGTATCGGATCGACAGCCCGAGCTCCACGCGGTTCTATATCACTCCGGCCGAGTGAGCGATTATTTGATCTGCGGAATGAAAACTTCCGATGAGTCCGGTCTCTAACGTCACAATGGTAGGGTTTTCAATCATGCCTCTCAAGAACCTCGTCCTTGTCCTGGGTTTGTTTGGCCTCGCCGGCTGCTCGGCCTTTCAGCTTTCACCCGAAGAGCTGGCGCACCAAAAGGAGCTGCGCCAGCGGGCGCGGTCGGTGCTGATCGCCAACGCGATCACCGTGACCGAGCTCCGGCAATATCGCGAGCTAGGGCCGGTGGAGTGCAGCGCGACGAGGTTCGCGAGCACCGCGGCCGAGACTCTCGAGGAGTGTCGCAAAGATCTCAAGATGGATGCCGCCCGGCTCGGCGGCAATCTCGTCGTGGTCGAGTCGACGAGGTGGGAGAGCGACGCGAAGGTGCAGATTAGTGGGCGCGCTTACCAGTCCGTTGCGAAGTGAGTAGCGAAATCCAATAATCCAAACGGGTGGGAGGCGCGGCAGTCCGGCTGCGCGCCATCATTCCGAAAGGCGCAACCTGAAAACGATGCCATCGAAACCCTTGGGAAACGGCTCGAGCTCGGTTTTGAGAAAACCGCAGCCTTCCAAGGTTCTGATCGAAGGGATGTTGCCCTTTTCGGCTGTTGCATAGAGTTCGGGTATCGGAAACTCCCGCCGGAGCGTTTCGTACTCTTCTTTGGCGAAGACTTCGATTCGTTTCGTCAGGATCGGCTTCATGAGGCCTTTGCCGCGGAATTTCGAGAAAAGCGCGAAGCCGACATGAATCTGGCCCAGTTCGGGGCGCGGCCGTACTCCGATCCATCCGACGACCTCGGTGGCGACGACAATCAACTTCCGGTAGAGCGTCGCCCTTTCGATTTCAAGCTGACGATCGGCCTCGGGTAGTTGGGAAAACGCCAGAACCGGGGAATCCTTGAGCCCCGAGGATCGGTAGTCCTCATAGGCGTACTCAACCATTTCCGGAGTCATTGGACGGAAAGCGATCTTCATTCAAGAACCCACGCTAAGCGGCAAGCTTATGAAAACCAATGTCGTTTTCATTCGGTGATTTCGAGGTGCATGTGCCCGTAAAACGGAGCGAACGGAGGTCTAGGCCAGGTATCCTTTTCAAGCGAATTCATGATGCAGTTTGCCAGTGATGATGGGACGACGATAAACGATTCGAGTACACGTCCGTTGGCGTCGAGCTTGAGGACAAAGTCCATGGGGACCTTCGACCCTTTTTCCCTCTGCACGCAGGTCTGTACGAGCGAGCCGTGCTTGGTGCCGAAGTGCATGCCGAAGGTGTCGTCGTAAGTCTTGCCCTTC
>JACQAX010000222.1 GCA_016194795.1 Deltaproteobacteria bacterium
GCCGAGCAGGCCGAAGAGGGTGGCGACGTTGGCGATCATCGCGAGGTAGCCGATGCGGCTCGTGACCAGGCCCGAGCAGTCGAGCAGGCTCACCTCGATCGAGGTGCGGATCTCGCTCTCGTCGCGGGTGGCCTTGATGAGCGCGGCCTTGATCACGCGCGGGAGCAGGCGGGCCTCGTTCGAGGCGCAGAGGTCGAGCGCGCCTTGCAGGTTACCCTTGGCGAGCAGGCCCTCGATCTGGCCGACGAAGAGCTTGCTGTCGATCGCGTAGTTGAAGAACAGCTTCACGACGCGCTCCCAGATGATGGTCGCGGCGGCGATGCCAGTGAGGACGATCGGTAAAAGGTGTATGTAGTGCATGATTTCCAGCCTCCAGTTTCAGGTCGTTTTCGGTTTCTAACGTACGATGTCGGTCGGGGTGTAGTTCACGGTGATCACGGTGTTGCTGGCCGGGATCGCGTTGCCGTGAAAGATGACGCTGTTTTTCGACGCATCGAAGGTCCAGCCGTTGGCGGCATCCTGGGGGATGAAGCCGGTGTTCTCGTAGACCTGGATCGTCGAGACGTTCGGCACGCTCGCCAGCCACACGGCCGTGCTCTGCTCGAGGATTCGCGTGGCGACCGAGAGCAGCCCGGCGCTGAAGTCGGCCGCGCAGATGTTCGAGACGACGCCGCCCGTCGAGCTGGCCAGCGACATGAGCTTGGTGCCGATTTCGCTGTAGCTGATGCCGTGCGTGTGAAACGTCGCATCGCCGATGGCATCACACTGGGCCTTGTCGGACGCGTTCTCGACGACGAACGCCGACACGCTGTACGCCGCAAGCGCCGCGCCGTTGCCGTTCGACTGCGCGGGTTTGACCGAGTCGAGGAAAGCCGCGGTGGCCGCGGGCAGGGTGGCCGTGTCGTCGTCGGTGTCGCTCAGCTCGATCACGGCGAGATAGGCGCCCGGGCGCATGAAGCCGTTGTTGCAGCCGGTGAGGCGCGGCGCCGCGAGCGCCGTCGAGAGGACGTCGAGCTGGTGCGAGTTGGTCGAGCCGAGAAAACCGACATTGGAGTTAGTGGCCAGGGCGTTCACGGGATTCGGGGTTGTCGGCAAAATGATCTGGGGGGTGCCAACGATGCACGAGTCCTGGCCACTAAAGTTGGGATCGTTCGGGTGAACCGGGTCGACCGCGCGCGTGTCGGTCGTGAGGACGGCGATCTGGTAGTCGAAGCCTTTGGTGACGAACGAGCTCATGAACGAGTTGATGCTGTTGGCGAGGTTCGTCTGGATCGGGCCCATCAGGCCGGCGTTGCGGATCACCCAGAGGATGTCGACCTTGTTGTTGACCGGCGCGCTCACCAGGCTCTGGCTCTTGCCCAGGATGTCGAAGTGGGGGTCGCGTCCACCGCAACCCGCAATCGCAAGGCCCGCGAGCGAAGCGGCTATCCAGGTCTGGCTGTTTTTCTTCGACATGAGGTTAATCATAAAGTATCCTTAACACTGTTGAAAATAGTTTACTAAAATGGTCGGGCGGAATCAAGGGAAAATGACGCTGGGCACAACTACAGAAGATTGCAGGAGTTTTCTTATTTCAGTAGGATTCAGGCGAGGGACGAATGGCTGACATCTATATCCGGACCCGGAGCACGAACTACGGCCCCTACAGCGAAGACGAGCTGCGCAGTCACGTGAAGTCAGGACGCCAGGCCCATCCTGATTACGAGCCCAAGCCGGAGGCGAAGCCGGACGCGGGATCGTCGACCACCAAGCTCGAAGCGGCCGGCTCTCGTGGCGGCGGCGGCACCGGCGCGACGGTTTCGGCCGAGCCCGTGTGGTTCTACATTCGCGAAAAGAAGAAGTTCGGCCCGTTCTCGGCCGCCGAGCTCGTGGGCCAGCTGCAGCGCAAGGCGCTCGACGCCACCACCTTCGTGTGGCGCCCCGGTTTCGAGACCTGGCAGAAGATGGCGCACGTGAGCGAGTTCTCGCGCGACGCCATGAAGCGCCTGGCGAGCGAGGGCGCGCCGGTCGACATTCTCGTGAAGCGAAAATTCTCGCGCACGCCGTACGAGGTCGAGGTGATCGCGCACGACAACACGCGCGCCATCGAGGGACGCACGATGGTGATCGGCGAGGGCGGTTTGTTTCTCGCCACCGCGCGCCCCAGCCACAAGCTCGGCGCGCGCCTCAAGCTGCACTTCCGCGAAGGCGACACGCCGGCGTTCAACGCCGTGGCCGAGGTCGTGAGCGTGGTGCGCGGAGAGATGCCCGGCTATTGCCTGAGATTCGTAGCGTTGTCCGACACTGATCGTCGCAGGATCGCGAAGTTCGTCACCGAGCGTAAGACCAAATAAATTGAGCGGCAGGGCTGGATGGCCGTTGCCGCTCATTTCCAAGGAGCTACTTTGAGAAAAGCCTTCGTCCTGGATACCAATGTCCTCCTGTTCGATCCGCTCGCTCTCCAGAAGTTCGGCGCCAACGACGTGATCATCCCGATCACGGTCATCGAGGAAATCGACCGCTTCAAGCGCGAGATGTCGGAAAACGGGCGCAACGCGCGCCAGTTCTCGCGCCTGATGGACCAGGTAAGAAAAGAAGGCACGCTCTCGCAGGGCGTGAAGCTCCCCAACGGCGCGATGCTCGTCGTCGAGCTCTCGCCGGGCGGGCCGCTGCCGCCCGAGCTTCCGGCCGACCGTCCCGACAACCGCATCCTCGCCACCGCGATGAACCTGCGCAAGACGAGCCCGAAGCGCCCGGTGATCTTCGTCACGAAGGATACCAACCTGCGCATCAAGGCCGACGCCTTGGGCCTTACCGCCGAGGACTACGAGCCGACGAACGTCCACTCCGAAGAGCTCTACTCGGGCGTGAAGTCGGTCAACGTCGCCCCGGAGCTCGTCGACGAGTTCTACGCGCACAAGAAGCTGCAGCTGAAAGACTCGCACCTGCGCCCGAACGAGTACGTGATCCTCAAAGACCAGACCAACCCGCACCACACGGCGATGGCCCGGTACAATAAAGAGATCGACTGCATCGTGCCGATCTACAAGCCGGCCGAGGGGCTCTGGGGAATTTTCCCGAAGAACGCCGAGCAGAGCTTCGCCATTGATATGCTTTTGAACGACGACATCAAGCTCGTCTCGCTCGTCGGCAAGGCCGGCACGGGCAAGACGCTGCTCGCGATCGCGGCGGGGCTGGCGAAGACCGTCGACGAGGGCGTGTTCCATCGCCTGCTCGTCAGCCGCCCGGTGTTTCCGCTCGGAAAAGACATCGGCTTCCTGCCCGGCGACATCGAGGAGAAGCTCAATCCCTGGATGCAGCCGATCTACGACAACATCGACTTCCTGTTCGGCGCAAGCCCGGTGAAGAGCCGGCGCGGGGCGGGGAAGGGTTGCCAGGAGCTGATGAACCAGGGCCTGCTCAACATCGAGCCGCTCACGTACATCCGCGGCCGCTCGATTCCGCAGCAGTTCATGATCGTCGACGAAGCGCAGAACCTGACGCCGCACGAGATCAAGACGATCATCACGCGCGCCGGCGACGGCACGAAGATCGTGCTTACCGGCGACTGCTTCCAGATCGACAACCCGTACGTCGACTCCAACAACAACGGTCTGGCCTACGTCGTCGAGAGAATGAAGGACGAGAGCATTACCGGTCACATCTCTCTCTTCAAAGGAGAAAGATCGAAGCTGTCTGAACTCGCGAGTAACCTGCTCTGATTCAGAATTCGAAATTAGAATCGGGACTGGAACTCGTCCACTTCGCCGTGCCCCACACCCGCTTCGCCGACGTCTGTCTGGCGGTGGGTGTGGGGACGCGTTACGAGCCCAAAGAGGTCAACGGCGTCTCGCATTTCGTCGAGCACATCCTGTTCCGCGGCTGCCGCACGCTGCCGACGAGCTACCAGCTCAACCTCGAGTTCGACCGTATCGGTGACGGGCTCAACGCGCTCACCGCCAAAGAGTACACGATGTTCACGACGCGCGTGCCGGTCGAGGAGCTCTCGAAGGCGCTCAAGCTCCTGGCGGGCGTGGTGAGCGAGCCGCTCTTCCGCGACGTCGACACCGAACGCAAGATCATCCACGAGGAGATTCTCGAGGAGCTCGACGAGAAGGGCCGCGACTCCGACATCGAGAACATCTCGCGCAAGCTCATCTTCGGAAATCACGCGCTGGGCCAGCCGGTGCTCGGGCGCGTGGCGACGCTCGCGCGCATCGGCGAGGAGCAGCTCAAGGAATTTCATGCGGCGTACTACCGGCCCGCCAACATGGTGCTGGCCGTCGCCGGCGGATCGCCCTGGGGAAAAACCCGCGCGGCCGCCGAGGACGCGTTCGGGCGACGCTTCGTGCGCACGACACCGGCGCACCCCGTGCCCAAGGCCCACCACGTTCCCGACGAGCTCAAGCTCAAGGGCCTCGAGCCCGGCATCCATTTCGTGCGGGCGGAGGGGAGCCAGGTCGAGGTGCTCATGTCGTTTTTCATGCCGGGCGAGCGCCACCCCGGCGAGCTCGCGCGGGGTTTTCTCGCGCGCGTGCTCGACGACGGCATCAGCTCGCGCCTGCAGCGCACGGTGTGCGAGCGGCGCGGCCTGCTCTACGACATCTCGTGCGGCATCGAGTCGTTCACCGACGTCGCGCTCTTCGACGTGCAGTTCTCCGTCTCGCCCCAGAAGCTCGCCGAGGTCGTCGAGGTCGTGGTCGCCGAGCTCGAGCTGCTGCGCGACGAGCTGATCGGCCGGGAGGAGTTCGAGATCGTGCGCGGGCGCTACTTCCGCGACATCCACCAGACCGCCGAGAGCTCCGCCGGCATGGCGAGCCTGATGGCCGAGTCGGCGCTGCTCCGGCTGCCGCTTCCGCTCGACTCCAAGGAGTACGAGTCGCGCGTCCGCGAGCTCACGCCCGAGGCCGTGCGCGACGAGGCGGTGCGGGCGTTCCGCTTCGGGCGCTGCGCCTTCGTCGCCATGGGCGAGGTTTCGGCCCGTCAGAAATCCGTCATCCGCCGGCTGCTCAAAAGGCTGTGAAGTGCCGGAATACCGCGATTGCGCGCGCTCGAGGGCTGGCGTAAAATGAGGGCATGAACAAGATTCTCGCTTCGGCTCTGGTGGGGGTGTCGTTGTGCGTGTCCGCGTGGTCGCCGGCAGTGGCGGCCGGAGAGGCCACGGCCGCGGTGGTCGTCGGGCACATCGCCGACGTCACATCCGATGACGGCAACGCGGTTTTCGCGATCATGCGGGAAGGGACGAAGATCTCCAACCCGCCGATGGGAGCGGCTCTCCACGAGGGCGACGAGCTCGTCACGGTAAGCGGCACGATGGTGATCGTCTCGCTCGAGGATGAGACCCAGGTGACGGTCGGCCCGAAGTCGAAGCTCGTGTTCACGGCGGTCAAGGGCAAGGGCGACGCGCAGAACACGACGATCGGGATGCTCTACGGCATGCTTCGCGCGGTCGTGCACAAGGTCACCGACGGCAAGAACCTCGAGGTCCGCACGGGCAGCTCGGTGATGGGCGTGCGCGGCACGAGCTTCATCGTCTTCCAGGACGAGAGCAAGGAGACGAATCTCTTCACCCTCGACGGCTCGGTCGCGTTCGCCAAGGACGCGGCGGGCATGAAGAACGACTCGACGCTCGTGTTCGTGAGCGCGAACACCAAAAGCTCGATCACCGACCGGATGAGCTCGCCGAGCAAGCCCGAGGCGCTCGACCTCGAGAAGCTCATCGCCGAGCTCGAGAAGCGCGCCCCGAAGCTCGGAAGGGTGTTCCTCGAGAAGGACGCCAAGGTCGCCGCGGGCTCGGCCGACTCGGTCGACTTCGGCCTCAAGTCCGACAAGCGCGACCGGAAAGCGGCTCCGAAGAAGCGTGACGTTGATGTCGTGCGGGTCGCGCTGGTACGACTCGTGGTAATTCAAGAGCTCTTGCAGGAGCTCGGGCTTGTTCATCCCGAGCAGCGTGTGCCGGTAGACCAGCTCCTGATTTTGGCGTTCTTTGAGCACGCGATACGTTTTGATGTTGATGATTTTCATACTGGCGCCCCCTCCTTAAGGCGTGGCTCCGGGGAGAGTCCTGAGCAAGCGATGTGCCCGTTCGCGACGCTTTGGGATCAAGGCCTTAGGCGGGGTTTGCGCGGTAGTTTTTATAGGGTTTCGCTGGGACGCCCATAAGTTCGACGCTCGCGCGTCGAAGTCTCGGCGTCGGTCGCCTGGGGCATGGCGCAGGGGATGGTGAACGTTACCGCGGTACCGCCGCCGCCGGTTTCGACCGACACGCGTCCCGAGTGGGCTTCGACGATCCGACGCGCGACGAACATGCTCAGGCCGCGGCCGGGGCGCGCGGCGCTCGCTTCGACGTCGCCGAATGCCGAGGCGACGTCCTCGGGCGCGATGCCCGGGCCGACGTCGCGCACGGTGAAGACGACCTGGTTGCTCTCGCGCTCGAGCTTGAGGGTGACCGGGCTTCCGGGCGGCGAGTGTTGGATCGCGTTGAGAAGAAAGACGCGCAAGACCTGGCGCAGGCGCTCGGAGTCGGCGAGCACCTCGGGCAGCTTGGCGTTGATCTCGAGGCGAAGCACCACCGCCTCGCGCGTGGCGAGCGGGGCGAACTCGTTTTCGAGCTCGGTCACCAGCGGGCGCAGCGCGAGCGGAGCGGCCTGAAGCGCGAAGCGCCCGGAGTCGAGCTTTCCCAGGTCGGAGAGGTTCTGGAGCATGTTCTCCATACGAGCGGCGGCACGGTGGATCAGCTGGATCTGGCGCCGGCTCTTCTCGGGCAGCTCCGCCGCCTCGAGCAGCTCGGCATACGCGAGAATCGCGCCGAGGGGGTTGCGCAGATCGTGCGTAACCGCGGAAATCACTTGTTCTTTTGTGCTCATGTACTTCATCGGGGCCGTAATATACCACCGATTTTGTCAGGATAGGTATAGACGTTTTGTTAAATAAGCAAGTATCGGATTTTTATTCCTAAATAACCCTTCAAGGCCGGTCTTTCGGAAGCCGATAGGTCTAAAGTGACAAGCCTGGCTAAAATCGAGAAAAAGATGATCGGCGGCGGTACCCAGATGACCAAACATCTGGTCGATACCGCCATCACCGCCCTTTCCGACTGGAAGGACCGCCATCTCGGCGGCGAAGCCGCGTCGGTCTCGTTTTACGCGATTTTTTCGGTCTTCCCGCTGCTCGCCTTCAGCGTCTACCTCGTCGGCACGCTCAGCGGAAACGGCGACCATTCGGCCGCGGCCAAGCTCGTGCTCGCGATGCTGCGCGACTTCGTCCCGGGCATGCAGAACTGGATCGAGAAGGGCCTCTTCGACGCCATCAAGGGGAGCGCCGCCACGAGCTGGGTGAACGGCGCGCTGCTCGCCTGGTCGGGGCTGGGCTTTTTCGGTGCCGTGCTCAGCGCGGTCGAGCGTCTTCCGGAAAACGCGCACGATGAGCATCGCGCGCACCTGACGCAGTTCGTGCTGGCCGCGGTGACGCTGGCTCTCTTCGGCGCGTTTCTCTCGACGCTCGTCTTCTGCGAGATGGCCGGCAAGTCGGCCAGGATCCCGGCGTGGCTCCAGGAGCTGCCGTTCGAGGTGCAGGACGCGCTCTATTTCGGCGCGCGCACGCGCGTGCTGCTCGGAGTGGTGAGCGTCGCCATCGTCGCGACGCTCTACAAGCTGCTGCTGCCGGTCAAGCTTCGCATTCGCTCGGCGGTGATCGGCGCCCTGGTGTTTACGGGCCTGCTGCTCGCGAGCCGTAGCGTGTACTGGATCTATCTCCACTACAACAAGCACTCCATCGAGTCGACCTATGGCATCTTCAGCGCCCTGATCCTCATCATGCTCTGGGTTCATTTCTGCGTGAGCTGCCTGCTCTACGGTTGTCTCTACGCGCTCCACCTCGACAAGGCGGCGGCCCACGGCGGCGTCGACGCCGGCCGGCACGAAGGCGGCGGCCACGGTGACGGGCACGGCGGCGACCACGGGCACGCGGCCGGCGACCCGCACGGCCAGCAGAAGCAAGCCGCTTAGCTCAATTCAAAAAGACGAGCTCGCCCCAGCCGGTGGCCCTGTTCCACGGGAGCCATCGATAGAACGCGGGGCCCGCGAGCCCCGTGAGCGGGTCTTCGGCGCGCTCCTCGGTCTTGTCCATGAGCGGGAAAAAGTTGATCCCGAAGCCATGGATGAACGGCAAGCCCTGCGTGTGCGCCTCGGCGACGAGCAGGCTTCCGGCGGGAAAGTCGCGCACCGACACGAAGTCCTCGTCGCGATGCGCGCGGCGACGGCGCCATTCGCCGGTGGTCGCGTCCTTGTAGCGCAGCTCCAGGTGCCGCGTTCCCGGCAGCCACGGGCGGAGGCGCAGCGGCTGGTCGACCGGCCCCGAGACGACGTAGCGCCGCGCGCCCTTTGCGGTCTCGCGCACGCGCAGCTCGAGCCCGTCAGGGAGCCCGAGGTCCTGGTTCGTCGCGTGCCATTGCTTGGCGAGCTCGCTTGGCGCGTGGTCGGCGTCGAGGTTCTCGTCGCCTTCGATCTCGAGGGTGAAGCGGCTCGCGTGCTCGGGCAAAAGCTCGAGGGTGGCCTTCGACTTCGCGTCAGCCGCCGCCGGATAACCGAGCCAGTCGAGCAGGCGCGCGGCGAGCGCG
>JACQAX010000223.1 GCA_016194795.1 Deltaproteobacteria bacterium
ACGGGCCTGCAGGTGGGAAACCATCGGGCAGGCCCGAGCCGGGCCCCTGAAAGCTCTCCGCTCCCGCGCCGTATCCGGCCGGCATCCTGAACTCGTCGGTGAGGTCGTCGAACGCCGTGAACTCCGCCTGCCACCGCAAGCGTACGGTCCCCGTGCTGCCCGCGCGGTGCTTGGCGAGGATCAGCTCGGCGATGCCCTTGTCCTCGGTCTCCTTGTTGTAGACCTCGTCGCGGTAGACGAACGACACGATGTCGGCGTCCTGCTCGATCGCGCCCGACTCGCGCAGGTCGCTCAGCATCGGACGCTTGTCCGGGCGGCTTTCCACGCTGCGGTTGAGCTGCGAGAGCGCGATGACAGGGCAACGCAGCTCCTTGGCGAGCGCCTTGAGCGAGCGGGAGATTTCCGAGATCTCGCCTTCGCGATTCTGGGGGCCCTTCATGCCCTTGGCGCTGCCGCGCATGAGCTGGAGATAGTCGACGATGATGAGGTTCAGGCCGTGGTCGGCGAGCAGGCGACGGCAGCGCGAGCGCATCTCGAGCACGGTGATCGCCGGCGTGTCGTCGATGAAGATCTTCGAGGCGCTCAGCTGGCCCGCCGCGCGCGTGAGGTTCTTCCAGTCGTGGTCGCCGAGGCGGCCGGTCTTCAAGCGCGAGGCATCGATGCGTGCCACGCCCGAGAGGAGGCGCATGCCGAGCTCCTCTTTCGCCATTTCGAGCGAGAACACGGCGACGCTCGCCTTGTTGCGGATCGCCGCGCGCTCGGCGATGTTGAGGACGAACGAAGTCTTGCCCATCGCGGGACGGCCGGCGACGATGACCAGATTGCCCGGGTGCAGGCCCGAGGTCTTCTCGTCGAGGTCCTTGAAACCCGTCGCAAGGCCGGTGATCGTGCTCTTCTTGTCGGCCAGCGACTCGAGCATGTGGATGTTCTCGACGAGGATCTGCCTGATCGGCGAGAAGCTCTGGCGCAGCTTCGTATCCGTCACCTCGAACACCGACTTCTCGGTCAGGTCGAGGTACTCCTCGACGTTCTCAACGCCGCCGTACGCCTTCTCGACGAGGTCGTTGGCCGTCGAGATCATGCGGCGGAGGATCGCCTTCTCCTTCACGATCTTCGAGTAGTGCGTGACGTGGGCGCTGCTGTAGGAGTCTTCGAAAAGACCCGTCAGGTAAGGAGAGCCGCCGATCTGCTCGAAGGTGTTGCGGTTTTTGAGATTTGTCGTGAGGGTGATCAGGTCGACGGGTTCGGCGCGGCCGACGAGATCCTGGATCGCCTCGAAGATCTTCCCGTGGGCCTCACGGTAGAAGTCGATCGCCTCGAGCCCGGTGTCGCTCACCTTGCTGTAGGCGTTGCTGTCGAGCAGGAGCGCGCCAAGCACGGAGCGCTCGGCCTCGGTACTGTGCGGCGGTATGTGGCGACTGTTCTCAGCCTGAAGATTAGATTCCGTCACGCTAAGACCCCCCCTGTAAGATCTTATCGCAGTCCCCGGCCGGAGACAAAAACGGGGTGGATTTATCTCAATCCACCCCGCTTGAAAAGCAGAACAGGAGCCCGTCTCAGGTTTCCTGAACGACCCAGACCTTCACCTGCGCGGTGACGTCGCCCGTGAGCTTCAGGGGCACCGTCACGACACCGAGCTGCTTGATGGGCTCGGCGAGGCTGATCGAACGGCGATCCACCTTGAAGCCGCCCTTGGTGAGCGCTTCGGCGATGTCCGACGTGGTGACCGAGCCGAAGAGCTTCTCGTTCTCGCCGACCTTGCGGGCGATCGTGACCGAGTAGCCTTCGATTTTCTTGGCGACTTCGCGGGCTTCCGTGTTGTCGCGCTCGCGCTTCTTGGCGAGCGCCTTCTTGTGGTGCTCGATCGCCGCCACGTTGTTCTCGTCGGCGACGAAAACAAGGTTGCGCGGCAACAGGAAGTTACGGGCGTAGCCGTCCGACACCTTCACGATGTCGCCGGTCTTGCCCAGGTTATCAACATTCTCTCTCAGAATGACCTTCATCTGACTTACCTCTCTCTTACTTAGATTTTGAATTTTTCCCTGAAATCGAACCACAGGTCGAAAAACCCGAGGCTGATCACCAGGGGCAGCAGCAAAGCCACCGCCAACACGTAACCGAGCGGGCGCAGGAAGCCTTTCACGCCCCAAACGTCGAAAAGGTAGTTGGCGATCGCCAGCCCTTGGAAGGCATAGATCGCCATCAGCACCTTGAAGATGTTCAGCGCCACGTCCGAAAGCACCGGAATCTCGACCACGAGGCAGAAGCCGGCGACAAGCGTCGGCCAAACCATGTGTTCGGGAGCCTTCCAGTTCTTGAAGAAATCCGACTCGAGCCGTTGAGCGTCGCGCACTCCCTGGAGATTCAATCTCAGGAGCAGGAGCAGGTTGCCCACCGCGACGATCAGGAGCGTGATGGTGATCGCGCTCGGCAGCTCGAAAAGGATGTTCCGCTTGGTCATCTCGGGGTCCACGACGAACTTGTCGAGGTCCTGGCTCGAGAGCGTCGTCGAGGCTTTGTACTTCTCGACGTTGTTCGCGACCTGTTCCACCATCGTTCCCACGAAAGCATCGAGCTTCTGTACGGGGTTGATGTTGAACCGGTGCGAGTAGCTCAAAAGCAACAGGGACGAGACGATCAGCATCACGCCGACCGAGAAAACGACGTTCCACTCAACTTTCAGTTTGAGCTTCGCGCATTCCGCGATCGACGCGCCAAGAACCACCGCCAGCACAAAGAACACGGCGGCGTTCATTCTTCCGGAAACAGCGAACACGAGCGCCATGTTGGTGAGCGAGCAGAGTATGCCCGCCACCCGACCGAAGCGAAGGTGCGCGTACACGAGCGGCAACGCCGCGAAAGCGGCGAAGATGACGCTCAGATACAGCGCGGCTCCCAGGAAAAAGGGAACCGCGACGGCCAGCCTGAATAAGGCTCGGCCGCTACCTATCGCGGGGTCGTTCACTGTGGTGCTCGCATTGGCTTCCATTTGCCCGTCTCAATCAACGCGACGAATAGCCGTCCTGCGGACCCGACGTGATGAAACCGATCAGAGCGAGGTTGCGCGCGCGTTTGACCGCGGTGGTAACCTTGCGCTGATGGAACGCACACGTGCCCGAAATGCGGCGCGGGACGATCTTGCCCAGATCCATCACGAACTGCTGCATCTGGCGCGCGTCCTTATAATCCATGATGTATTCGTTGTCGGCGCAGAAGCGGCAGACCTTCTTGCGATGGAAAGAGCGGCGACCGCCCTTTTCGTCGTCGTCCTTGCCGCCGCGGTCGTCGCGATCGTCGCGATCGCGGCCGCCGCGGTATCCGCGTTCTTCACGGTCGTCTTTTTCCATATCAGCCATGGGTCACCTCTTTGCGTTCTTCGACCGGAGCGCCAACCGGAGTGACCGGAGTCACGCCCACCGTCGGGGCGAGGTTGGGGCTGGGTCTACGCTTGAAAGTTGCGGGATCAAAATCGTCTTCGAGCTTCACGCTGAGAAAGCGCAGGGCCTGCTCGTTGATGCGAAGGTTACGCTCGAGCTCGGCCACCAGGGCGTTGTTCCCGGTATAGAGCAGGTACGTATAGTATCCGCGGTTTTCTTTTTGGATGGGATAGGCGAGGCGACGGCGGCCCCAGTCTTCCACTGCGATCACCTGGCCACCAGCGGTGGTGATGATGCCTTTGAGTTTCTCTAAGAACGTCTTCTGCACTTCATCGCTGACGTCAGCGCGCAGAATGTAGGTAGTCTCGTAACCGATCATTTGATCTCCTTATGGTTCACCTACGTAAAACAGTGAGCCCCCGGCCGTACCCAACGCATCGGAATGGTGCGCAGGCTCCGAGAGCAAGGAACCGGTTGCCCGGGCTTCAATTTTTTGGAAGCCCAGAACCTATAGCACGCCTGCGCAAAGATGGTCAAAAAACCGCGGCTTACTTGTTATTGCCGGTTTCGCGGTCATTCGACGTGCCCGAGCTCTTGTGGCTCTTGGACAAGCGCAGCTCTTCGGCGGTGACGCCGGCTCGGCAGGCCTTGGCGAACTCGACGACGTCTTTGAACTGCCGGTCGCAACCCAGGACCGCCTCGGCGGCGCTGATACGGGAGTTCGAGAGGTAGCCGAGCTGACCCAGCTGACACTTGGCGACGGCACCGGCCCGGTCGCTGTAGGAATTGAAATCCTTATTGTTTTCGCAGTAGCTCGTGCACTCCGCCTGGTCGGTCTTCGACTCGTAGAGTTTGCAATATTCCTTCGGCTCGGAGCACGAATCGACTCCCATCCCGAAAATAGCGGTGATGAGCAGTGCTGCGGACGCGACCGATGAGTTGAGCTTAGTGGACTTGAACATCGCAATTTCCCCTAGTGAAGCGGCGCACAGGAGTAATTGATGTCCGGATGATTTGCAATAGGAGTTATGCGGTGCGGAAAAGATCGGAGGGGAAAAGGGGCCGGCTCGCAAGGGCGTTTGAGTGGAGGGGACTATAGATACTTGCGAACCGGCCACAGGCAACAGTCACCAGTAAACCGGCAACTAGCTGCAATCGGATAACTTAGTTGGCGCGGGTTTCCGGAGCGGCGGCGACGCGAACCGCGCCGGCCTTACCGTTTACCTTGCGACCTTTTTTTTGAGTTTTCTTCTTGGCCACGCGAGCGCGCGGGGCCTTCGTCGTCGTGTTGAAATCCTTCCAGAGACCCTTGAGGCCCTTGGTGAGGGTTTCCTGCTTCTTCTTGAGAGGCGCGTTCTTCACGTCTTCGATAACTTCCGGAACTTCGGAAACGGCCTTCGAGGCCGCCTTCGCGGTCTTTTTCACTTCGGAAACCGCTTCTTCGACCTTGGCTTCGACCGCGTCGCGGGCAGCCTTCACTTCTTTCATCGTCTTCGTGGCCTGCTCGATGATCCACTGATCGATGAGATCCTTGGGAAACCGCACGAGCTTTCCCAGCTTGATCGCGGGCAGCTCACCCTTGCGGACCTTCTTGTAAATCGTGTCGGGCTTGATCTTGAGATACTTGGCAAGCTCTTCGACGGTCAAAAGAATGTTCATTCAGTTCCTCCAAGAACGTGTTCCTGTTCTTGGTTATAGCAACCCACGAGAAGCTCTGCAAGTATATTTTAGTACCAATTAGGATTTAGTGGTCTCTGGGCGGTTCTTTTGGATGAATTTGACGACGAGCAGTGAGCCCTCGAAGAGCAGGTACAGGGGCACGAACGGCAGCACCTGCTTGCGCTCGTGCGGATGCAGTCCTGGCGCGACGAAGCCCCACAGCAGGATGAAATACGCCGGCGACAGGAGAATCAGCGAGGCGTAGCCGGCGATGCGCAGATGCACGAAGAAGTTTTCGAAGAGCCCGGTGTAGTAAAGATGCTGGCGCTCCAGCGGCAGATGGTCGAAGAGCGGCTTTCGCAGGAATCCGAGAAAGCGGTCGCTCACGAAATAGCACGCGATGAAGCCCCCGAAAAAAACCCAGAGGCATTGCACGACACGGGATCGCAACTCGTCGAGATGATCCCAGAATGTCATTTGATTTTTCTCCACCGTGTGCAATTATTTGACGCTAAAGGGGATGTCAATGAAGCTCGCTGCAGTTGCGGTACTGATTGCGCTCGGAGTTCTCGGCGGATGCACCAAGGAGTCCAAGCAGGACGATGCCTCCAAGCAACAGGCGGCGCAGGCCAGCGGCGCAAGCGCCCTCCAGGCTCCGGCGACCACGACGGCAACCCCGGCGACGGCGCCCTCCCCCGCCGCGACGGCCGCGGCCACGGCGCCAACGGCCGGGAGCAACGTGGACCTGAGCACCGACGCCTCGGGTCTCAGCAAGGC
>JACQAX010000224.1 GCA_016194795.1 Deltaproteobacteria bacterium
ACGGCGTCGAGATCTCGGCGATGGGACTGCACGAGCTGGGTTTGGGCGACCTGCGTGCTTCGGGCCAGATGGAGGCCTTGCGCGAGACGCTTCGCCACGTCGTCAAGTTGAGCGCGAAGAAGAGCTGACCGGCGGCCGGGCCCGGCGTTCAGCCGGAGCGTGACGCGACTTGAGAAAGAGGCGATCGCGCTCGTCCTGGCTAACGAGCTTTCCGGCGATCCCCAGCGAGGCCAGCGCCTTGCGCAGCGGTTTCGCCTCGAACTTGAAGAAGCGCGCGAGCGCGTCGATGTGCTCCTGGGTTTCCTCGGCGTGCCTTCGGGCGTACGGCTTTTCGAGCAGCGCGAGCACGGCCTGCTCGAGAAACGCTTTCGAGTCGCCGCGCAGGAAGCCGTCTAGCGGCGCGAGCCACTCGTCGCCGACCTGACGAAAGACCGCGACGACCGAAAAACGCACGCGTGGGTATATCGTGACCTTCTTCGAGGGCTCCCGGTGGCCGATGAAACCCATGACCTCGAGCAGGGCGTCGAAGCCTTCCTTCGTGAGTTGGCGCGAGCGATAGGCGCCGTAGAAGTCGAACATCGGAAACTCGCCGGGAGTGGTCGAGTAGCACAGGTGCAGCTCTCGGCCCGAGCGCACGACGCCGATACAGGGGTAGAGAAACGAAAAGGCGCCCGCGACGTTGAAACGGGGGCGCAGCTCCTGGATGAGCTTGTTTTCGAGAAGAAGGGCGTCGAGATCCGTGGCGCAGGCGGTGGTGCGCAACGAGTGGGCGGCGTCGAGGATCGAGCGCATCTTGTGGTGGCGCTTGCAGCGCCTGGCGTTGCGGTACTGCTGGAGGCGGCGCCGCAGGATCTTCGCCTTGCCGACGTAGAGCACCGTTCCCAGGGCGTCGAGCATCTCGTAGACGCCCGGGGCGCGCGGAACGCCCTTGATGAAGTCTTCGCCGAATTTTCGGTCAAACAGGTTCTTGCGTCCGGCCATAAGAGTGCCGCCTTGATTATGCCACATATCCGAAATAAGTTTGAACCATGAGCTCGACTCTATCGGTCGTCATCGCCGCCCGCAACTGCGCGGACCGCCTCGAGGCAACGGTCCATCCGTGGCGCCCCATTGCGGCCGAGATCATCGTTGCCGACCAGATGAGCGTCGACGCGACGCCCGAGATCGCGCAGAAGCTTGGTTGCCGGCTTTTTCGCAACGACCCTCCCGGGGGGAACTTCGATCTCAATCGAAAGCTCGCGATGCAGCAGGCGACGTCCGACTGGGTCCTCTATATCGATACCGACGAGCGCCCGACGGCGGAGCTGCTCGCCGAGGTGCGCGCGTTTCTCGCGCTGCCCCAGGGACCCGACTCGCCGGACGGAGTCCGCATCCCGAACGTTTTTTATTTTCTCGGGAAACCCCTTCGGCATGGCATCTACAACCCTCGTTCGGCCGAGATACGCATGGTGCGCAAGGGCGCGTGGGACTACCCGTGCGAGGCGGGCTTTCATCGCGGTCTCTCGGTGAAAGGACGGGTCATCCGCTTCAACAGCCCGTACAAGCACTTCAACGTGAACTCGCTCGGCGAGTGGTTCATCAAGACCAACCAGTACACCGAGCACGACGCCGACCGGAAGTACGCCGAGCTCGCGGGCCGGGAGACGGTCGCGACGTACGGGGCGTTCTGGCGCGCGTTCCGGTTCTTTCTGCGCCACTACGTCTTCAAGCTCGGGTTTCTCGACGGGTTCCATGGCTTCGTGGCCGTCTACTACTTCATGCTCTACCACCTCACTCTCGACCTCAAGCTCTGGGAGCGGGTGAGCCAGCGAGGCCAGCGCGAGGAGCGCGACTTCCTCAAGCCGCTCGAGCTTCCGAAGCGCTGATCAGAAGACCGCGATCGAGTAGCCCGCGGCGGCGCCCGGCGACCAGAGCTGCGCGTTGATGAAACGGACGAGCTCCGCCCGGAGCAGCAGGCCGAAGTCGAAACGGTACTCGGCGCCGACGCCGACGATGAGCTGCGTTCCGCGAAACGTCGAGTTCAGCAGCGAGTTTGCGCTTTGGAACTTCACGGTCAGGAAGTCGAGACCCCCTTCGACGAAGGGGCTGAAGCTGCCGGTGAGGGGATAGACCGTCGCGAAGACCGGGATGAAGCTGCCACTGACCGTGTCGACCGAGAAGTAGCCGTAGCCGACGCCAAGCCCCACGTAGGGGATGAGATTCATGTCGACCTGCGCGCCGACGAAAGGCGTTTTTCCGACGCCGCTGAGACTCAAAGAAAGCGGGCGACGCTCTCGGATCGAGGTCTCGCCCTCGTCGTCCCGGGCGGGAGACTTGGCGCGAGTCTCGCGCGCGCGAGGAGCGGGGGGTGGACACGAGCACGCAGAAGAGCAGCGTCGCGCGCACTATCGCATTCCCTTGCCGATGAAAAACACCGAGAGCAGAAGCAGGCCCATCCCCACGAGCTGGGTCGCCGTGAGCGGCTGGCCCAGGACTCTCCAGTTGATGACGACCGCGGCGACCGGAAAAAACAGCTCGGCGAGCGTCGCCGCGCTGGCCTTCGTGCGCTTGAGGCCCGCGTAATAGAGGTAAAGCGCGAGCACGCCGGGGACGAGCCCCATGTAGAGCACCGCTTTGTACATCGGCGCGGTCATGTTCGCCGGCGCGCGCGCGCCGAGGAGGCTGAGCGCGACCAGGACGCTGATGCCCGCGAAGCCCCAGGCGAAGCGCAGGAACGCGGTCACCGGAAAAGAGAGCTTCGCCGTCACCCATTTGCCGAAGACCGTGCTCAGGCCCCAGCACGCCGCGGCCGCCACGGCGAGCGCCGCGCCCGCGAGCAGGTCGCGCAGCGCGCGGTCGGCCGGCACGTTGTTCTCCGGCAGCGAGACCATTCCCGCGCCGATGATCGCCACGAGAGCCCACGGGTAGAAGCTGCTGCGGGGGCGCTCTCCCAGGATGTAGCGCGCGCCGAGAATCGCGACCAGCCGCGCGCGTCGAGCGAGCGAAGCTCACGGCGGCGCAGGAAAAAGAGCGGAAAGGTCGCGACGAGCCCCACGGCGTGCTCGAGAAAGACTACGGTGCCCGGGTCGACGGTGCGCGCCAGCGGCAACCGGAAGACGGCGTCGGTCGCCCACAGCGCCGCGCAGACGATGATGAGGAGGATTCCCGTCATTGCTTCGAGAGATTAGCCCAGCCCAGCTTGTCGCGCCACCCGCAAATGTTCGCGACGGCCTGCACGCCCATCAGCTCGCGCATCTCGCGCTTGCCCTTGCGGCCCTTGGGAAACGTGAAGAGCTGCTGGTCGAAGAGACCGAAGTGGACGTTCACGGGCTGGAACTCGTCGGCCGGGCTGTTGAAAAGATAGTGGCACAGGCTTCCGAGCGCCGAGGCGCGCGGCGGCAGCTGCCAGGCGCGGCCGGTGAGCTCGCTCCAGAGCGACATCGCGAGCAGCAGCCCGATCGATGACGACTCGGTATAGCCTTCGACGCCGGTGATCTGGCCCGCGAGGCGGACGTTGCGGTCGGCTCTGAGCGCGAAGTTCTCGTCGAGCAGCAGCGGCGAGCACACGTACGTGTTCCGGTGCATCGAGCCCAGGCGCAGGAACTCGGCGTTTTCGAGGCCGGGAATCAGCTGGAAGACGCGCTTCTGCTCGCCGTATTTGAGCTTCGTCTGAAAGCCGACGAGATTGAAGGCGCTTCTCGAGATATTGTCGATGCGGAGCTGGACGACGGCGTAAGGCTGCCGGCCCGTGCGCGGGTCGACGAGGCCGACGGGTTTCATGGGGCCGAAGCGCGGCGAATCTTTTCCCGTCTCGGCGCTCGCTTCGATAGGCTGGCAGCCCTGAAAGTACTGCGCCTCCTCGAAGTCCTGGAAGTCCATCTTTTCGGCGCTCATCAGCGCGTCGTAAAAGCGCGTGTACTCCTCTTCGGTCATCGGGCAGTTGAGGTAGTCGTCGCCGCCCTTTCCGTAGCGCGAAGCCGCGAACGCGATCTCGCGGTCGACCGACGACGCGTCCACGACCGGCGCGATGGCGTCGTAAAAATAAAGCCCGAAGCCGCCCGAGAGCGACTTCACGAAATCGGTGAGCTTGCCTTGCGTGAGGGGCCCCGTGGCAAGCACGGTCGCGTGCGCCGGAGGCAGCGACGCGAGATCCTCGACGACCATCGAGATGCGCTCGACGTTTCCGGTCGCGAGCACGAGCTTCTCGATCTCGCGCGAGAACACCTCGCGGTCGACGGCGAGCGCCTCGCCGGCGGGCACCTGCGCGAGCGGCGCGCACTGCATGAGCAGGCTTCCGAGCTCGGCGAGCTCGCGCTTCAGAATGCCGGGAGCCGCGTGCGGGGCCGTCGATTTGAACGTGTTGCTGCAAACAAGCTCGGCCAGGCCGCCCGAACGGTGGGCCGGCGTGAGCTTCTGCGGGCGCATCTCGAAGAGCCGCACCTTGATGCCCCGCGAGCCAAGCTGGTAGCTCAGCTCGGAGCCCGCAAGGCCGCCGCCGATGACGTTCACGAAAGTTTCCGACATGGTGCGTCTTATATCCCAAGGCCCGTTTGCGTACAATGCGCATATGGCTGACGTCGTTGCCGCGCACCTCGCGAAATTCGCGGATCATCTTCGGGTCGGAAAGGGCGCGTCCCCGCATACCGTGCGGAACTATCTTTCGGATCTGCGGCAATGGGCGGCTCATTTCAAGCAGCTCGGCGTCCCGTCGCTGAGCGCGCTGACGGCCGAGCACGTGCGCGCGTTTCTCGGCGCTCGAGACGACGCCGAGGCGACGACCTTGCAACGCAAGCTTGCGGCATTGCGCACGTTTCTCGAATTCGTGGCGCTCGAAGGGCTCGTCGACCGAGACGTCAGCAAGGCGATTCCCTCGCCGAAACGAAGGCGAAAGCTCCCGCGGGTGCTGACCGAGGAACAGGCGGCCGTGCTTACGGCGGAAGTCGTCGACGACGCGACCCCCGCGCGCGACCAGGCGCTTCTCGAGGTGCTGTACTGCTGCGGCTTGCGCGCCGCTGAAACCGCGGGCCTCGACTGGAGTGACGTCGACTGGGCACAGTCGCAGCTCAAGGTTCGGCAAGGCAAGGGTGGCAAGGACCGGATCGTTCCGTTGATCGCGAGCGTCGCCGAGGCGCTGAAAAAACTTCAGGCCGAGGGGGGTGGTGCCGCGGCCGGGCCGGTGTTCCGCAACTTTCGCGGCACGCGCCTGACCACGCGCTCGATCCAGAAGATCGTCGTGGCCCAAGCCAGCCTGCGCGGCTTGGAGGGGCAGGCGACGCCGCACACGCTTCGGCATTCGTTTGCCACGCACCTGCTCGGAAACGGCGCCAATCTTCGCGCGATTCAAGAGCTTCTCGGCCATTCGAGCCTCTCGACGACCCAACGTTACACGCACCTCGACCAGAAGGCTCTTTGCGACGAATACGACCGCTCGCACCCATTGGCTAAGACGAAGAAGTAAGTTAAAGCCGGAGGTATGGGGAAACGGCTTTTTTTGCTTCTGGGGATGAGTTTGGGGATGAGCTTAACGACCTTGTGGGCGCAGGCGTCGCCGATCACCGACGCCAGCGAACAGCGCGCGCTCGTCGAGGCGCTTTCGGGCGCGGCGCAGCTCGGCGTGGGCGGCTTGCCGGCCGTCATCAGTCAGCGCTTCAGCGACAGCCCCGAGATCCAGACGACCGCGCAATATCTGAAGACGCGCTACGACGCGCTCGGCATCCCGGCGGAGGTGCTGCAGTACGACCCGCTCGACGCGTACCCGTATTATTTTCAGAACACCGACAAGACCTACCGCTCGTATTTCATCCACATGACCCCGATGCTGCAGGCCGATTTCGACGGGCTTTGCGCCGGGACGCTTCCAGGCGACAAGATCGAGACCGTCCAGAAGCGCCTGAAACGCGTGGGCCTCGATCAGCAGACGATGTGCGCAGCCGTTTCGAAAGACCGCGTCGAGCTCTACATCCGCACGACGGTCGCGCACACGGCCGCGATCACCAAGAAGATGCTCGAGACGCGCTCGCTCGCGACGTGGCCGAACGTGATCGCCCTTCTCGAAACGGGCCGCGGCGAGACCGGTGCCCGCCCGCTCTGCGTGATCGGCGCGCACATGGACAGCGTCGCGCGCGACGGCGGCGGCCGCGGGCCGATCATCTCGCCGGCGACGCTCGCGCCCGGCGCCGACGACAACGGCAGCGGAACGGCAGCCGTGCTCACGCTCGCGCGCGGTTTGCATGACTGGCTTGCCGAGACGAAGCCGGGGGCGCTCAAGTGCGACATCGCGATATTGCATTTCTCGGGCGAGGAAGAGGGCCTGCTTGGAAGCATCGCCTTCGCACACCTCCAGCTCAAGCGTCCCGTGCTTTGGATGGTGAACTTCGACATGATCGCCTATAACGGCGCCAAAACGCCGCACGACGCGGTCGTCAACGTCGGCTACGACAAGGCCTTCGGCCGCGCGCTCGCCGAGCCGTTCGCCGCGAGCGTCGAGGGGCTCAGGTCGCTCGTCATCGAGCGGGACACCTTCATCTACAGCAGCGACCAGATCGCCTTCTGGGACGTGGGCGTGCCGGCCATCTCGATCAGCGAGCAGGCGTGCTCGAACGCCGCGTGCAACGAGCCGTTCAAGCTTTTCAACCCGACGCTGCATACGCCCGACGACGTGGCGGCGATTCTCGACTTCGACTATGCGGCGCGGATCATCGAGCGCTCGTACGACGGCTTGAAGACGCTGCTCAAGGGCGGCAGATCGAATTGAGGGCGAAGGCCCAGAGGCGCGCGCCGAGGGCGAGCTGATCCATCGCGAGCGCGCCGGTCCTTTCCCAGAGGATCTTTTTCTCGAAACGAGGCTGCGGCTCGGTCTTGTACTTGTGGTGCTTCGAGCGTTTGGGCATGACGAGCGCGTGGCGCGCCTCGGCGAAGAGCTTCGGGACTTTCACGCAGCTTTGCTCGGCCGTATCGAAGACGAGATGGCGAAGGTCAAACTGGTCCCAGAGCTCGGGCAGACGCTCGGCGGCGAGCCGCTTCTTCACGCCGGCGCGGACGTCGGCCTCGAAGCGGTTGAGCATCTTCGTCTCGAACTGCGCGTGGATGTCGGGGAGCCCGGCCTCGTCGCCGTCATAATCGTGGTTCGTGTGCAATGGCTGCGAGAGGTCGCCGAGATAGTGCGAGATGCCGTGGAGGCGCTCGGCGAGCCCGTCCCAGTTCTTGTCTTTCAGGGCCTTCTTCGCGTCGGCCGCCCAGTCGAGGATGTGGTAGACGAGCCGGCCCTGCTTCGTGTCGGCGGCCTCGTTTCGCACGCGCCAGTCGCGCGGCTGCCGGTCGACGTGGAAGAAGTGCATGCGCGCCTAGGCCGGGTGGCGGAAGCGCTCCTGCCGCCAGATCCGGTCGGGGTCGTTGACGTGCTCGATGAGCCGCGCGGCCGTGACGTGGCAACCCGCGAGCACGGCCTCTCCGGCCAGGCCCGCGCCTTCCTCGGCGATGATCCTGTGGCCCAGCTCCGAACACGGCTTTTTCAGTAAAGCGCTTGTCCGTCGTTGCCTTGTCCGCGATTTTGTCACGAAGGCGGGAGATTTTCATCTTTTCGGTGGGAAGATCGACGACTTGGGGGTCTGGCTTCTCGCCGGAAGGCGTGGACGCGCCTCCCGGCGGAACCAATGGACGCTTTTTTCGTGGTTGTGAAGAAAAAGGCATCTTCTCTACTGCGGAAGGTTAGGAGGCTCTCGGAGCTTTTCTCTGGAGACGCTTATTGACCTCTTCCTCGGAGACTTCGCTCACGAGGCAGTCGTCTTCGACCATGCTGAAGGCATACCACTTGTCGTAAATGCGCTGAAACAGCACCTCCGCCTCGAACTCGAGGTCGCGAGAGGTGGCGCCGGTGCCGCCTTCGTAGGTGTTTCCGTTTTTGGTATTTTTCTTCGTGCTCATGGATTCCCTCCTGGAATTTGAGTGGCTGGCTGCCACACCAAACTCTTCGGACCGTGTCGGCCGAACTACAGTGGGAATTTTTTGCCTTGGGAAAATCCTCAGCGGACCGGGGCGCCGGTGCCGTATTTCTGGGGCGCGGCATTGTAGAGGGCCATCGCCCCCGGGAGCCAGCCGTCGAGGTTCGCCCGCCGAGTCGAGTCGGACGGGTGAGTCGAGAGCAGCTCGGGCGGCTTGGAGCCCCCGGCTGAAGCCATTCTCTCCCAAAGCCGGCTTGCCTCGGAGGGATCGTAGCCGGCCTTGGCCATGTACTGCTGGCCGACCTGGTCGGCCTCGGTTTCGTCGCCGCGCGAATACTTCAGGCTGAAGAAGGTGACGGCGAGGCCCGCGGCCGCGGCGCCGAGGCCGGCGAAGAGCTTGCACTTCGGGTCCTTGCAGAGAAACTGGCTGGCGACGACGCCCGCGATGCCGATGCCCGCGCCGAGATACGCGTCCTTGATCGCGCGCGCGTAGCGCTGCTTGCCGTGGCGCTTCGTCGCGTGCGCGACTTCGTGCCCGAGCACGGCCGCGAGCGCGCCCTCGGTTTTCAGCACGGGCATGATGCCGGTATAGACCGCGATTTTGCCGCCGGGCATGCACCACGCGTTCACCTCGGGGCTCTCGATCAGGACGGCTTCCCACTGGAAGGGCTCTCCCGAGGCGACCTCGATTCGTCGGGCCACGCGCTGGACCATCCCGTTCCATTCCGCGTTGCTCGAGAACCTCGCCTTCGACTTCACGTCGGCGTAGGCCTTCGCCGCTTCGGCGTTGATGTCGGCGTCGCTCGGCTCCTTGCCTCCGGGCAGCGAGGCGCAGCCGTAGGAGATGAAGCTGACAATCAAAAGAATCGTGAAAACGCGAAGCAGTCTCATGAGGTACCCCTGTCTTGAATTCCGGACATGTTCGGTAATTATTTCATTTTTTAGCGTATTATGGAAAAAATCCGGCATGATTTCAAGAGACGCGGTGGGGCATGTCGTTTGCTGACATGGCCCTCAGGAGCTCACCATAATGACTGATCGCCGAAAGAAGATTCTCGTCGTCGACGACGACAAGAGCATCCATCTCGCCACGAAGTACGTGCTTCGAGACGCCTACGATTGCCTGAGCGCCTACGACGGCGACGAGGCTCGCGCCGTGCTTCGAAGCCAGCCGGTCGACGTCGTGCTGCTCGACATCCACATGCGCCACGAGGGCGAGGGCCTCGCGTACCTTCCGCGTCTCAAAGAGATCGACCCCGACGTCGACGTCATCGTCGTGAGCGCCAACACCGAGATCGATCTCGCGACGCGCGCGATCCACGCGGGCGCGAGCGCCTATCTGATCAAAGAAAACTCCGCCGAGCAGCTTCTCATCACCATCGAGACCGTCCTCAGCCGGCGCGAGATGCTGCGCGAGAACCGCCACTACGTCCGCGACCGCACGCGCGTGCTCGAGAAGAACCGCATCATCGGAAGCTCGCCCGCCGTCCGCCAGCTCATGCAGGACATCGAGAAGGTGCGGCGCTCGCGGGCCAACGTCATCATCCTCGGCGAAACCGGCTGCGGCAAGGAGCTCGTCGC
>JACQAX010000185.1 GCA_016194795.1 Deltaproteobacteria bacterium
ATCGAGGAGAAGACCAAGACCGCCTCGCTCACCGACTCGGGCGTCGAGAAGATGCAGAAGTACCTGGGCGTCACCAACCTCTACGAGCCCCACAACATCGAGCTCATCCACCACGTGGCCCAGGCCCTGAAGGCGCACGTCATCTTCAAGCGCGACGTCGACTACGTCGTCAAAGACGGCGAAGTGCTCATCGTCGACGAGTTCACGGGCCGCCTGATGCCGGGCAGGCGTTGGTCCGATGGCTTGCACCAGGCCGTCGAAGCCAAAGAAGGCGTGAAGATCGAAAACGAGAACCAGACGCTCGCGACGATCACCTACCAGAACTATTTCCGCATGTATAAGAAGCTCTCGGGCATGACCGGTACCGCCGACACCGAGGCGCCCGAGTTCAAGAAGATCTACAACCTCGACGTCGTCGTCATCCCGACGAACCGCCCGATGATCCGAAAAGACCAGGGCGACCTGATCTTCAAGTCGGCGATGGGCAAGTACAAGAACATCGCCAAAGAGATCAAGGTGCTCCACGAGAAGGGCCAGCCCGTGCTGGTCGGCACGGTCTCGGTCGAGAAATCCGAGATCGTCTCGAGCCTGCTCAAGCGCGAGGGCGTGCCGCACAACGTGCTGAACGCCAAGCACCACGAGCGCGAAGCCGAGATCGTGGCCCAGGCCGGCCGCAAGGGCTCGGTCACGATCGCCACCAACATGGCCGGTCGTGGTACCGACATTCTCCTCGGCGGCAACCCCGAGTTCATGGCCAAGCAGAAGCACACCGAGAGCACGACGCCCGAAGAGGCGGCGAAGTTCCTCGAGCAGCTCAAAGCCGACTGCGCAAAACAGCGCGAGGAAGTGATGGGCCTGGGCGGCCTGTTCATCCTGGGCACCGAGCGCCACGAGAGCCGCCGCATCGACAACCAGCTGCGAGGCCGCTCCGGCCGCCAGGGCGACCCGGGCGAGTCGCGCTTTTTTCTTTCCTTCGAAGACGACCTGCTCCGCATCTTCGCGGCCAACGCCTTGATCGCGCCGGACAAGATGATGGAGGAAGACGTCCCCATCGAGCACCGCTGGACGACGAAAGCCGTCGAGACGGCGCAGAAAAAGGTCGAAGGCCACAACTTCGACATTCGTAAGCACCTGCTCGAGTACGACGACGTCATGAACCAGCAGCGCAAGGTCATCTACGGCATGCGCCGCGAGGTGCTCGGCGGCCAGGATCTCAAGACGCGCGTCCAGGGCATGATGGACGAGGTGGCCGAAGGCCTTGCTCGCGAGTTCTTCCCGGCCAAGCGCGGCGGCCGCTCGCACGACAAGTGGGAGCTCGAAACGCTCAACACGGCGGCGACCACCTACAAGAAGGAAGGCTTCAACTACTTCCAGATCATGTACGCGCAGATCTCCTACGACGTCGTTCGCAAGCTTTTCGAGATCCAGGTGCAGCGCGAGGAGCAGATCGAGGAGATGGCTCCGAAGCCACCCGCCCAGATGACGTTCAGCGGCGGCGGCGAAGCGCCGCAGCCCGCGCAGGCGTCAGCCACGGCCGAGCGCACCGAAGACGGCGACAAGGTCGGGCGCAACGACCCCTGCCCGTGCGGCTCGGGCAAGAAGTACAAGAAGTGCCACGGCGCCTGAGCGCCCGTCAGCGGAGGCAGTGGATCGTCTGCGGCTTGAACTTCTCGAGCGCGACGAAGCCGCCCCTGAGCCTGCCTTCGGGCGAATAACCCAGCTTCGCGCAGTCGACGTTCTGCGAGCGCCAGTGGCGCGCGTCCACGGCGGCGACGTAGCGATCGTAAAGCCCGGCGCCGACGAGCTTGCGGAGCTTGGCTAAGGGCGCGGCCGAGTCGTAAGCCGGGCTGGGCATCTGCTCGCCGTCGCCGAGGTAGCGTCGCTTCATCATCGCGCCCCAGGTCGAGGTCATGAACGCGTCGCTCGCCTTCCAGCGGAACTGGCGAACGGCCACGAGCAGCTTGCCGCGCGTGGCCTCCTTGCACGCCTTCGAGTGCGTGATCGCCGCGTCGAGCGCGTCGATCGTCTGGTCGAGGCGCACGTCGGGTGTGGCCGGGCTGCCCTCGACGCTCTTGCCGAAGCCGGCCGGGAGCCGGTCTTGGGGGATCGAAACGGCGCCCCTCGCGCTCAGCGTGAACACCGACTTGAAGCACTCGCTTTCGCGCTCCGAGAGGATGTCGTCGCGCGCGTCCGGCACGAGGTCGAGCAGCTCCGGGGCCAGGCGCGCCGCGCCCGGCACGAAGATGGCGTCGAGCCGCGCATGCAGCTCGCGGCCCAGCTGGCCGAGCACGCGATCGCCCTTGAGCAGCACCTTGCCCTGCTTGTCGAGGTCGTAGTGGCATTGGCCGAGATCGTAGATGCGCGAGCAGAGCGAGGCGGCGTCCTTCTTGGCGAGCCCCGCATTCGGGTCCCAGCTCCGGAACTCCCTCTCGTCGCTCCCATGGCCGGTCTTCATATAGCTCTCCTCGAAGAACCGCTCGCACTGGTGGGCGCCGCAGTCGGACATGCGCTCGAAGAGCACCTCGGCGGTGTCGTCGTTCCCGGCAAGCTTCTGGCCCGAGCAGAGCGTCGAGACGACGTTGATGCGGTCGAGCGAGATGTTGTCGTGGCCGCACTTGCCGCCGGCACCCGCCTTCTTTTTCTCGATGTCGTTGTGGTCCCAGCGGTTGTTGGCGTGCGTGGAGTGCAGCACCTCGTGGACGATCGTGTCGACGTCCCACGCCGTGCCGCCGCTCTTGGCAAGCCCGGCCATCGTGTCGCTCGGCAGTTGGACGATCGGATACGGCAGGCGCCCGCGGTCGCTCTCGAGGGCCACGCCGTCGCGCTCGCGCGCGTCGAAGCTGTCTCTCATATTGCTCGCATCCGGCACGTTGGCCGCGCCCAGGTCGAGCTGCGCGCCCGTCTTCGCGCTGCACACGAAACGCGCGCGGCGAAAGAGATGGATCCACTCGCGAAGATAGGGCTTGAGCTCGGGGTAGCGATTCTCGCAGCCGACCACCGCGCGAGCCGCCTGCTCGAGGTAGCTCTCGAAACCCTTGGCGGCATCGTCTCGCGAAAGGCCGGTCTGCTTCCTGACGTACTCGAAGCACATGGGATGTACCTGCGCACCGAATGGCGAGCGGTAGGCGCCCGGGATGTCTTTCGGGCGCGCGCCGTCGCGGTCGGGGTCGAGCTTGGCGAGCGTCGTGGAGATGGGCTCATCGGCGCGGGCGTACGCGCCGAGCACCGTGAACGTCGTGAGCACCACCGCCGCGGTCAGGATCGCGATTAAAACCTTCATCTCTCCTATCAATGCGACCGACGTGCCACGGGCGGGCGGCCGCTGCCGGCTTTCAAGCAGCGCTAAAACAGGGGATTTAAGGCGGAATCGAGGGAAAGTCTTCTCCACGGAAGGCTATCGGCGTACCGGGCGGTCTTTCGCCCGGTCCACTCTCGCGCGCCAGACGGCGTCGAGAGCTTGGACAGGGCTGCAGTTTTTTCCGGGCCCGTCGCGCAACGGCGCGGCATGCTACAATTTTCACCATGGGTGAGGAGCCTAAAAAAGACCTGACCTCCATCCTCGATCTCTCGGCACGCGAGCTCGCCGCGCACCCGGGCGGCCCGAACGACCCGCACGGCGGCGCGCTCGTCATGCCCGAGATCGAGAAGATCACCGCCGAGGACTTCGGCGATCTCGAGGACTTGAGCAAGGCGGCCCACGCCGAGGCCGCCGCCCACCCCACGCCCGACCCCGCCGCGGCGCCCCCGACGGAGGCCGCGCCACCACCGCTGGCCGAGGCTCCGCCGCTCGCCGAGGCCGCGCCCGCCGACGCGTCTGGCGGAATTCCGCCACTCGCCGAGGGCGGCGGCGACGCCCCGTCGATGGCCTCGGTCGACACCGCTCCGGGCCAGTCGCCGGGCTCCGCCGCCACCGGCACGAGCTTCGAGCTCCCTTCTCCAAGCCAGATGGACCTGTCGACGCACGACCCGAACGGCGTGCCCGGGCTTGACGGCATGCCGAGCCTCGACAGCGCTCCGGGCGGCGACGCCGAAGCGGCGCACCTGGATGCGCCGCCAGCGGCCGACGCGAGCCCCGCGCTCGAAACCGCGCCGGCCGACGCCGGTCCGGCCTTCGCCATCAACGAGGGTCCGCCGACGAGCCCCCAGCTTCCGCCGTCGATGGCCGCGAGCGTTCCGCCCGAGGCCACGCAGACGGGTGCGATCTCGATCGCCGAGCCCACGCCCGAAACCAACGGCGGCACGCAGACGGGCACGCTCTCGGTGCACGGCGACGCTCCGCCGCCCGAGCCGAAAACCGTGCTCGACCCCCACCGCGAGCCCGTCAAGGCCGCGCCCGCCGGCTCGTCGCACACGCACATGGGCACGACGCCCAGCGCGAACAAGCAGGACCTCTCGGCCCTGAAAAAATTCGGCGAGAAGATCGCCATCGGCCGCCCCAAGATCGAGGGCGCCCCGGCCTTCTCGCTGCTCGTTCGCAGCGCCAACGAGTACTTCGACGCCAAAACGGTCAAGGCCATCGAGGACGCGATCACCAGCGAGGACTTCGGCATCCGCCTCGAGGACGTGGCCATCCAGCTCCAGGCGGGCAAGCTCCTCGTGCCGCAGATCTCCGAGTTCGCCGCCGTCACGCTCGCCCAGAAGCTGCGCGACACGGTCGACAACATCGAGGTCGATCTGGCCAGCGAGATCTTCAAGAGCGCCGCGGCCGAGCTCTCGGCCGGCGAAGACTCGATCCTGCTCGACACCGAAGAGTTCGAGTCGCACCGCGAAGAGGTGCGCGACCTCGGCGCCGAGCCCCGGAGCGAGGACGACGTCTTCTCGACG
>JACQAX010000186.1 GCA_016194795.1 Deltaproteobacteria bacterium
AGGCGGGCAGCGCGTTCGTGCACGCGATCAACGCGAACCGCAAGGAGCGGCTCCTCGTGATCGCGCACCCGTCGGGCACGCTCGGCGCGGAGTTCGGCGAGTTCGACGTGCGCGTCGACTCGAGCGGGACCACCGTTTATTCGCTGTCGGCGAGCGTCATCTCCGGCGCGAAGGGCGACGACCTCACGAGCTCGCGCAAGCTTCCGGTGATCTACGAGTGGAACTTCGCGCGCGTCGGCGCCAGTCGCACCGCGCCGGACACCTTCATGCTCTCTCGCCTCGTGAAGTTCGAGGGCGAGGACCCGATATTCGGCGGCTTCGTCCGTCGCATCCGCGAAACGCGCTTCCCGTTGCCGAAGGGCGACCGAGGCACCGAGGGCAGCGCCGCGACGGCGCCCACCGGCGGCGCCCTTCCACCCGGCCTCCCTCTCGGTGCTCCGCCTCTCGGTGCTCCGGCAAGCACTTCTCCTCCGGCGACCGGCGGTCCGGTGTCGCGCGGCGGCGGGGGCGGGGGCGGCTGGTAAAGAGCTCGGCTCGATGAGATGATACCGACACACAAAGGGGGCGAGAGAATGAGCAAGGCACCGTTGATCGCGAGGATTTTGCTGGGACTGATCTTCTTCGTTTTCGGCCTGAACGGCTTTCTGAATTTCATCCCGGTTCCGCCGATGCCGGAAAAAACCAAGGCCTTCATGGATGCGCTCATGGCTACCGGCTATTTCATCCCCGTGCTCAAAGGCACCGAGGTCACCTGCGGCCTGCTGCTGCTCGTCGGCGCGTTCGTGCCGCTGGCGCTCGTGGTGCTGGCGCCGATCGTGATCCAGATCTTTCTCTTCCACGCCTTCATCCAGCCGAACGGGATCCCGATGGCGCTTTTCATCGGTGCGCTCATGATCTATCTCTCGTTCTTCGCGAAACCCTACGCGTCGATCGTGCGTCAGATCTTCCGCTGCCCGATGAAAGAGGCGATGGACGCCAAGAAGAAAGGCTGAGCTACGTCGTGAGAGCCGCCTTCGGTGGCGGTCGAGCTCAGTTGCCCCGGCGCCCACGGCGCAGCTGCGCCTTGTAGGCTCCGATGCGCTCTTTGAGCACTTTGACCGCGCGCTCGTAGTCGCCGCTGTTGCCGAAGGCGAGCTTGAGGTTCAGTGCCGCGTGCGACGTGAACGCGGACCCGCCGGTGAGCGTGAGCCCGCCCCAGAGGTCGTCGCGCCCCACGTAACCGATGAGGCTCAGGAAACCGTTCACGGGATAGTACGCGACGGTCGCCACGACCGAGAGCATCCCGTTCTTGAGCTGCTGCCACCGGCGGTGCCGGTTCATTTTCCTGAACTCCTTGAGCAGCGCCTCGTTGCGCGCGACGAGCGTCTCCAGCGGCGCCGAGGGTGGCTGGAGCGTCGGCGCCGAGGCGAGGTATGAATAGCCGTTCAGGAGGCTCTGGCTCCGCTCGTCCTCGGTGGGCCGCCGCGTGAGCGTGGCCGCGATACGCGACCGAAACTTGTAGTTGAACCAGTCCGTGCCGGCGCGCTTCACGCGCTGGCTCTTCAGCTCGACGCGCTCGTCGTCGGCGACGAGCAGGAAGCCGGCGTGCACGTGGTGGAAGCGGCGGAAGCTTTCGTCGATCACCTTGCGGATCTCGGGGTCGGCCGACTCGAGGTACTCCGTCGGGATCTCGAGCGTGCCCGTGAGCAGCTTGGCCTCGCCGTGCACGTTGCCGACGAGCTCCGGGTGGTCCTTCGACTGCACGGTCGCGCCCCAGCCGTCGTAGGTCTGGAGCTTGAGGTCGATCGTCCGGGTTCCCGTCTTCACGCGCAGCGTGGCGGGCGTGTTGAAGTAGTAGAAGTCGACGAGCTCGACGTCGAGCTTTCCGAGCTTGCCCGCGTAGGTCTTGTCGAGCTCGCGACCGAGCTCGCGCTTGCCGTAGGGTTCGGCGATGGCGTATCTCACGTCGGCGCACTCGCCCGTGATCTGAAAGCTCCAGCTCTTCTCGAAGACGGGCTTGGACCAGTAGCCGCACAGGCCGTTCTCGTCCGTCCCTTCGACGCGAAGCTCGCGGGCCGCGTTGCCTTCGCCGGTCATCACGATCGCGATGCGCGTGCTCATCGACGCGAGGCCTTTGACGGGAATCTGTTCCTGCTCGCGCCAGTCCTCGAGCGGCATCACGCGCACGGCCTTGAAAAGGGGGATCACCTCATCGGGGGTTTTTCCCTGACGGAGCTTTTCCCAGGTGAAGCGCAGGCCGGGGCAGGCGCCGTTCATCTCGTAGTCGTACATGCGCGTGTACATCTTGCCGGACTTGTCGATCACGAGGATCGTGGAGCCCGACGCGCTCAGGCGCTCGGCGACGAAGCGGCCGCGCTCGGGAGTCGCGAACGCGCGGTCCCATGACGGCGGAAGGCCCGTGTCCCAGTAGCGGATGCGCTGGCCGTCGGGATCGAGCGTGTAGATCGTCGCGGTGAAACCGAACTCGATGCGGTTGCCGGCGCTGTCCTCGTAATAGGAGTCGATGTCGTGCATCGGCGTCACGCGTTTGTAGGGCGCGACGGCGACGCTCATGCTGAACGTCCAGTCGCGGTTGGGCGGAAGGTAGAGGGCGTCGGAGAAGGGCGCGCCCATCTCCTCCTGCCACACGGTCGGGCCGAAGAGCGTGGGCTCCCACATGTAGACGCGGCCGTTCTGGGACGTCGCCATCACCATCAGCCCCTCCGTCGCGAACTCCGTCAGGCGATCGAACGGCCCGAACGACTTCGCTTCTTTTCCAAAGGGCACGCCCGTGCCCTCGAAGAGAACCCAGCCGCCTTTGCGGCCGGTGGCGCGCTCGTTGGGCTTGATCCACAGCTTTCCATCCTTCAACGCGTAGTAGTTTTCGTACGAGAAGCTCTGCTCGCGGTCCTTTACGAAGACGTGGTCGGGAAGCTGCTCAAGCGCCAGGCCGGAACGGGGGAGCAGCGTCAATATGGCTGATATCACGACGAAAAGGATGAGAGCGGGGGTGTTCATGACCCGGAGAGTTATCATTACTGGACTAAATTAATCAACAAGACTGAGGCGCCGAGCGCCCCAAAGTGTATCCAGTCGCCCGGACACGCACCCCGGGATCGTCAGCGCAGGTCGTTGCATTCTTTCTCGAGCTCGGCCGTCTTCGCGGTGCCGCTGTGCTTGGCGGCGGGCAGGCACTCGGCCAGCAGCTGGGCCTTCCACTTCGGCGTGAGGTGGCCGCCCCAAACCTTGAGCAGCGCGATCGTCCCGGCGTGCACGCCGAGCTGGTCGTTGGGCTTCGCTTTGGCGGCGTTGTCGAGCAGCAGCTTGGCGATGCCCCACCGACCCCAGCCCTGCCACTTCATGTAGGGCGCGAGATACTCCTTCGACGTCCAGTAATCCTGGCCCTTGCCTTCGGCGTTCTTCATCATCGCGCAGGCGTTCGCGGCGTCGATCTTCTCGAAGCAGCAGTCGGCGGCGAGATAGGCGTAGTCGACGCCGACGTCGTGGCCGTAGCCCGCGACGTGAAAGAGCTCGTGGAAGAAGGCGGCCTGGAACGAAGGCTTCCGGAATTTTCCGGCCCATTCCATGTTGACGGCTATGGCCGGGAATTCCGGCTGCGTGGGATCTCCGACCGAGCAGGCGATGTCCGTGGCCGTGATCTCGCCGTCGTTCACTGGCAGCAGCTCGCCTTCCTTTCTCGCGCACGCGAGCTTGATGGTCTTGCCGCTCGTGCCGGAGTGGTCGGGGTTGAGAGCGCGATTGAGCGCGTGGAGCGGCGTCGTGAGGCCGTTTTTCTTGAGGCACGCGCGCCCTTTATCGATGAGCTCCTTGACCGTCAGCGGAAGCGTCGTGTCGCCCTTGGCGGACGCAGCCATCGCGAAGTCGAGGCAGCCGGCGCTTGCCGAGATGTTGTAATCGCCGAGAAAGATGTTCAGGGACGGAAGCGCCGTCGGCGCGAAAACCGCCGAAGCAGGCGCCGGACAGAAGGCCGGAGTCTCGGCGCGCGCGGGCTGAGGCAGCTGAAGCGTGAGTAGGATCGCAAGCAGGCTCATCGTGTGTGTCCCCCATCGTTCTATTCTGCAAAGCGGGGGCCGCGGGTTGCAGGTTTTCAGGCCGCGAAACCATGGCGAAAATCGCACGAACGATGATTAAGCCGGAGACATCGCCAACGCGTTTGACAAAGGTGCGGAATTTTAAGCAATTCCGTCGTTCATTTACTGACGCGCCGCATGATGATAGGGCCAGCGATCATGCATTCGGCTTTTCTCGTACTTCAGCTTCTGCAGCTTTCGGCCCGGGCCGACGTCACGGCCGGAGCTTTCGTCATCGACGACAACTGTCTTGCGCGCGAGCCCAAAGCCGGTACTTTTCTGTCCGCCGTAAAAGCCGTCAACAAACGCGCCGACGCGTGCCTGCGGCGGCTCAACCCCGAGGTCGCCGCCGATCTCGCCCAGTACCTTGCGCATTCGGGGGGCGTGCGGATCGTCTGTTCACCCAGCGCCGCGACTCGTCCGAACGAGTGCGCGCACGTGACGCCCGGTGGGAGCGAGATGACGATGACGCGCCCCTTCGAGTGCGGCCGGCTCGACAACACGATCTTCCACGAGCTGCTCCACCTCGGGACGCGCCTCGATGACATGACGGCCGAGCACCACAACGACTCGTCGTGCCGCCGCTATGACGCGATCTACGCCGCCGCCGAGCTGTGTTTTCCGAGCGCGCCGTCGCTCAAGAAGGCCGGCATCG
>JACQAX010000187.1 GCA_016194795.1 Deltaproteobacteria bacterium
GTCGCCCGTGAAGAACAGGGCTTCGGTCGGGCCGGCGGTCTCGCTGCCGCGGCCGGGGATGATCGCCATCCAGGTGTCGTCGAAGCCGGTGTTGCCGCCGGGGGCGGGCTGCCAGGCGATCTCGCCGGTTCCGAGCAGCGGGCCGTCGGCGTGGATGATGATGCGGTCGACCCCGGGCTCGTCGCTCGCCCCACGCAGGTCGCCCGGAATGTAAAACGATTGCATCGGCTGGGCCGCGTCGTTCTGCGAATCGTTCACCATGATGATCTCGTTGGAGGCGGCGAACGGGTCGCCGACGTCGGTCGCCGACCCCGAGAGAGCTTTCATATAGTGCCGGTTGATCTTGTAGAGCAGCGCCTTCTTCGAGATCGGCGCGGGGATGAACTCGTGGACGCCCATCTCCATCCAGCGCTCGAGCTGCACGGCCCAGTGCTCGGCGATGAGGATCAGGCGCACCGAGGGGTCGCGCGTCTGCTCGCCGCGCGCGGTATTGATTCGTCGCAGGTTTTCGAGCAGCTCGAAGGTTTGCTGGTAGCTCTGCTCGTCGACGATCGAGAGCACGAGCGCCGAGGGGCGTGCCGCCACGGCCAGGCGGAGGATGTCGGTGTCCATGGGCAGCATGTGGACGTAAAAGCTCTCCTCGTTATTGAGCTCGCCGATGGCGCGCGAGAGGCTGGGGGCGAGCGGCATGCTGATCAGCAGCGGGATCGATGGCATCTCGGGCTATTATCGCCTAAAATCAGGGAGCATGCCCGGCCATAATATCCAGTTCCTGCTCGTCGACCCTGACGTCTATGCGCACCCGCTCGTCCACGAGAGCATCTCGAGCCTCGGCCTCGGGCGCGTGATGGGCGTGGCCAACCTGCGCGAGGCGCTCATCGCTCTCGGCACGGGTGCCGTGCATTTCGTGATCTGCGACTGGTCGGCCGACCCGGGCCCGGAGCTGGGGTTTCTCAAGCTCATGAAGAGCCAGGAGGCGTATCGCTTCATCCCTTTCTTGATGACGGCCTGGCCTCAGAAAAACGAGAATGACCGGGTTCGGCGGGCGGCGCTGGGCGGAGCGGATGGATACCTCTTGAAACCCTATGATTCCGAACAGCTGAGCAAGGCTATCGAGGACGTCCTGTCCCGCTATCCCACGCTCACCTGAGCGAATCCTGACTTGAACGCTTGAGTATATTTTGATACGCCCCGTCCATGAAAAATCTCGCAGCCTTGCTCCTTCTCGTCCTTTGTTTCACGGCCAACGCGAGCGAGCTTGCCGACGCCAATCGCGCCGCCGTCGCGCAGGTGCTCTCCGGGCTCTCGTCGAGCTCGCGCGAGGGAAAGATCGAAGCCGACTATCTCGCGCTCCAGCTCGACAGGTTCGCGTCGCGCTTCGTGAAGCCCGGCCCGTTCTGCCTCGAGCTGCGCGAAGGCTGCTTCACGCGGCGCCAGCTCGGCTACCGCGCCGGCGAGCACTACGCGCTCGGGCGCTTCAGGAACCTGCCCAAGATCGGGATCTACGTGCCGATGGTCGAGGCACGCTATCCGACGTTCGAGGCCCTCGAGAAGGCGCGCCGGATACTCGAGCGCAACGGCACCGACGAGCTCACGCTGATGTACGCGATCGAAGCGCAGGAGCAGCTCGCGCTCGTTTATCTCGAAGACTACGCCAAGAAGAACCCGCCGCGCGCCGCGCGCGACGAGGGCTCGCTCCATTACTCGTACTCGTGGCAGGTGAACGAGGACGGCGACGTCGTCCAAGTCGAAGCCGTTTGGGGCGACGGTGACTGAGAGCTACCGGCGACGGATCTCGGCGCTGCTCGCGGGCCTCGTGGCGCTCGACGCCACGCTCACCGTCGTCGCGTTCGGCTTTCCGCAGCTTTGGTTCGACGTCTTTCACGGCGAGCCGTACGTCGACCCTCAGGGGCTGCTCAAGCGCACGGCCGCCTCGTGGCTGGCCTTCGCCGCGTGCCAGGCGCTCGCGCTCTTTCGCTGGCGCTCGAGCCCTTATCTGCTCGTGCTCGTCGCCGGAGCGCGTTTTGGCGACGTGCTCACCGACTGGACGTACGTCGGCGTGAGCCACCAGCTCACGCCGATCGGAAAAGTCCTCCTTCTGTCGGCCTCGCCGATGAACCTCGTCGCGGGACTGGTGCTGCTTGCCGCGTACCGCTCGGCTATCGAGGCCGGCAAAAGCTAGGAAAAAAAATACCGGCATCCTCCGGGGCTCCGCAGCTTGTGGGACGGACCGCCCGGGCATAAGCTTTTCATAATGGAACCGACGACCGAAAAACCGCAGCGGGCGACCGGGCTTGCCGCCCCGCGGGGCTGGTTCACCACCTCCGACGGCGTGCGCCTGGGCTACCGCACGGGCGGCAACCCCGACGGCCCGCCGATGCTTTTTTGCTACGGGCTGATGTGCAGCTCGTTCCATTTCACCTATCAATGGGAGCATTTCGCGAGCCGCTATCGGCTGCTCATGCTCGACTACCGTGGCCACCACGAGTCCGAATTCCCGGTGGCGATCACCACCCTGAGCTTTCCCCGCCTCGCCGATGACCTCGGAGAGTTTCTCGAGCACCTCGGCGAGCGGCGCCCGGTGCACCTCGTCGGCCACTCGATGGGCGTGAACGTCGCGCTCGAGCTCTACGAGCGCGACGCGCGCCGGGTTCGCTCGCTCACCCTGATGGCCGGTGGCGCGACCTTTCCGGTGCGGGGACGAGTGGGACGCCAGCGCGTGGCGTTTCTCAACGCCATGATGAAGGTGATCGACGGCATGTTCCCCCGGCTCGCCGACGCGATCTGGCGCATCCAGGCGCGCGCGCCCGGCGCCGAGCACTTCGCGGGGCTGGTGGGCTTCAACACCAAGCTCTCCAAGCCCGACGACATCCGGCGCGTCGTCGAGCTGATGTCGGGCTTCTCGCCGCGCGTCTTCGCGCAGCTGCTCGGCGAGTACATCCGCCACGACCGCACCGACACCTTGCCCAGGATCGCCGCGCCCACGCTGATCCTCTCGGGCGAGAAGGACGTCGCCGTGCCGCCGTTCTTCCAGGAGCAGCTTTACTTCAAGATCCCGGGCAGCGAGCTCGTCTCGATCGACGGCGGCAGCCACTGCCCGCAGTTCGACCGGCCCGGCGAGGTGAACGCCGCGATGGAAAGCTTTCTCGAGACCCATGGCGCCGAGCTGCGCGTATTTTGACCGCGGCGAGTGCCGCTCCTGCTCGCTGCTCGCGCTGCCCGCGCGCGAGCGCTCGGCCTCGAAGCTCTCGCGTTTCACGCGGGACGCGCGGGCGGCGCTCGGCGACGTCCCGATAAGCGCGCTCTGGGAGCCGCCGCGCGCCTTCGGCTCGCGCACCAAGGCCAAGCTCGCCGTCAGCGGCAGCATGAGAAATGCCGTGATCGGCCTGCCCGACGGCGCGAGCGGCGAGTCGGCCTCGCTGCTCGACTGTCCGCTGCACGCGCCCCGGCTCAACGAGGTGCTGCGCTTCGTGAAAGGCGCGATCACCGAGTTCAAGCTGGCGCCGTATCACGTCGAGCGCCGCCAGGGCGAGCTCAAGGGGATCATCTTGAAGTGCAACGAGGACGCGTCGCAAGTGCTCGCGCGCTTCGTGCTGCGTTCGCCCGAGGCGCTGCCGAGGGTGAGGCGCGCCGCTCGCGCGCTCGTCGAGCGGCTCCCGTTCGTCCGCGTCGTGAGCGCCAACATCCAGCCGCTTCCCGCGGCGCTGCTCGAAGGCGGCGACGAAATCGTACTGACCGAAGAGAGGTTTCTCTGGGAAAGGTACGGCGACGTGCTGCTCGCGTTCCAGCCCCAGTCGTTCTCGCAGGTGACGCACGCGACGGCCGAGGCGCTCTACCGGCATGTCGCCGGCGTCTTGAGCGGGAGCGGCGCTCGCTCGCTGCTCGATCTGTTCTGCGGGGTGGGGGGCTTCTCGCTCACGGCCGCCGGCGGGATGGAGTGGGGCCTGGGCGTCGAGCTTTCCGAGAACGCCATCGAGTGCGCGCGCCTCGGCGCGGCCGAGAACGGCGCAACGCAGCTCGCGTTCGAGAGCGGCGACGTCGAGGCGTTTCTCGCCCGCTATTCCGGAAAAAAGCCCGACGCCGTCGTCGTCAACCCGCCGCGCCGCGGGCTTTCGCCCGCGATCGTCGAGGGCATCAAGGCGCTGCGCCCCGGCCTGATCGCGTACTCGAGCTGCAACCCCGAGACGCTTCTGCGCGATCTCCGGCTCTTTGCGCCCGCCTATCGGGTGGCGAGCCTCGCGCCGTTCGACATGTTTCCGCTGACCGAGCATCTCGAGGCGGTGGCCACTCTCGCGCGCACCGTGTAATCTTGAGGAATGACGCCCACGAAAGTGCGCCACAGCTTGATTGCGATCTTCCTGCTCGCGGCGGCCACGGCGCTCGCACCCGGGGCCGCGCGCGCCGACGAGGGCCTGCCCGGCCTGCGCGGCCACTGGGCGGTGTCTGACGACGGGCTCCCCTCGATCAAGCCCTATCGGCCGCAGTGGACGTGGCGCAATCCGCCGGGCGAGATGATCGAGTCTCCGGCGCTCCGGGTGACCTTCGACCTCGGGCTTCCCGAGGGGTGGAGCGTCGTGTCGGCCAAGGCGGGCTCGGGAGGCGAGGTGCTGCGCACGTCGGTGCCGGCCCCCGGCGTTTCGCGGCTCGAGGCGGAGCTTTTCGCCGACGCGATCGCGGTGAGCTACGCTTTCAAGACGCCGAAAGGCCCGCTTGCCGCCCAGCTCGAGATCAAGCCCCTCTACCACAGCGCTTTTATTCTCTCGCGGCACGGTTGCCCGCAGTATCGGGTGACGGCTGACGAAAAGGTCGGCCAGGGCACGCATCTTTTTCTCGCCTATGGCTGTCAGGAGCTGGGCGGCGGCGTCACTCGCCTCACGCTCACCCGAAGCCAGGACGCGTCGTGGACCGACCGCAAGGGGATCGGTTTCGCGACCCGCCTCACGCGTCCGCTGGACGGCTCGCGCCAGGTCGTCGGGCGCGTCGCCGTGCGCGCCGAAAACGGCCACACCGCCGACTACGAGATCGAGTACCTGGGCAACGAGCAGTCAGTGCTCGACGGCCTCGAGCTGCGGCCTCGCTTTTTTCTCGTCCGCGAGAACGTCGTCGACCTTTCGAACAACAACCAGGACCTGGCGCTCGGCACCTCGGTCGCCGAGGAGCTCGAGGTCCGCTTCGGCCGGACGTGGCGGCGGCGCTGGACGGTCTTTGGATATGGCGACCTCATCCACGTCGCCTTTCCCGGGACGGCCGCCGGCCGCGTGATCAAGCAGGAGTCGACGCTCGCGCTCGGCGCCGGAGTCGGCGTGCGCTACGACGTCTCGTCGCGCCTCGGCTTCAGCTACGACCTGGGCTATATGCAGCAGCAGATCTACCATGGGCTGCCGGCGCTGATCGAGGCGGCCGACCAGACGGGACTGGCGCGGATGCGCCTGGGCGTCGCTTACGACTGGATCGTGCGCGGCGAGCTCGCCTCGAACGTCGAGGCGCACGTGGGCTATCTCCTGCCCCGGGTGAACGTGGGCTATTCGGTGAACTCGAGCTGGCTCTACGGCCTGCGGCTCGGCTACAGAGGCTCGCTTCAACCCGTACCGGGGTCGCGCCCGTTCGGCGGCGGGCTCTTCGTCGAGCGGGCGTTCAAGCACGTGACCGTGAGCGAGCAGAGCGAGACGTTCGTCGGGATCGACTTTCGGTTCGGCTTTTACTGGTGAGCCTCAGTCAGGCCGGTCAGAAGCCTTCGCGCTTCAGGCGCTCGAAGATCTCGGAGTAGAATTTCAGGTAGTCGAGGCCTCGCGAGCGCCCGAGGAACTGCCCGATCTGGGCGTAGTGGTCGCCGTAGTGCGTGCAGATGTGCGTGCCGAACTTGGCCGAGTGCTCCGAGACGAAGCCGTCGTTCTCGCCCTCGTAGCGAGTGATGATCCGGTGGGGCACCCAGAAAAGCGGCAGCGCGTTCGTGACCACCGGCGTGCGAATCACGCTCGTGGCGCTGAAGTACCCCACGCTCGGCATCATCGGAGCCACCGTGGGCATCTGCTCGGCGCAGAACTTCGAGGTGATCTGCTGGTACGGCCTCGCCGAGTTGCCGATCGGCGCGAGCAGAAAATCCATCGCGTGGAAGGTCGAGTCGGGCACGAGACCCAGGATGATGTCGGCGACCACCGTGCCTCTGTTGGGCGCGCCGATCGTGGTCACGCTCGCCACCCGCTCGGTGAAGCCGAAGTTCGCGGCGAGGTAGCGCGCGTCCAGGCCCCCGAAGCTGTGGGAGACGAGGTTCACCTGGCCTTCGGGAAGCGCGGCCTGGATCTGCTCTTTCAGCTGGCGCGCGCGCGTCTCCATCGTGTGGAAGGGCGTGAGGTTCGGGATCAGCACCTCGTTGCCGGCTTCACGCAGAAGCGCGGGCAGGCCGTGGAAGTAGTCGAACGGGCCATAGCTGCTGCGTCCCCCGAGGCCGTGGACGAGAACGACAGGGTGTTTCAGCTTGAGTGGATGGGTGGTCATAACCTGTTCAAAAAGCGTATCACAAGTCGGCGAGAGGGTGTGGTGCGGCGCCCCAGGGGGACGCGAAATGGGCCGCGACGTCCTCGGATTTCACCGCGTCGAGCGTTGCCGGCCGCCAGCTTGGCCGCTTGTCCTTGTCGACGAGCACCGCGCGCACGCCTTCCCGAAAATCGTGGCGCCGCCCGAACTGGACGGCGAGCGCGAGCTCCATGCGGAAGCACGCCTCGAGCGAAAGACACAGGCCCCGCTTGAGCTGCTCCCAGGTCACGAAAGCGGAGGTGGGCGAGCCCGCGGCGAAGTTGCGCGCGGCCTCGGCCAACGGCTCGTCGGCGCACGGCGTGCCCGGCTCGCCCGCGAGCTTTGCGAGGCGCGCGAAAGCCGCCCTGGGATCGGTGCCGGAAAGCGCGTCGTTGATGCGCGACAGCCGGGGCTCGAGTCGTGCCGGCGGAAGCTTGGCGGCGAAGCGGGCGCTGAACCCCTCGACGAGCGCCTTCAAGTGCTCTTTCGTGCGCGCCTCGCCCGAAGCGACGACGAGCGCGACGAGCTCGTCGAGCGCCTCGTCCGGAACGAAGGCGTCGGCAAGCTGCCCCCAGAGCGCGTCGGCCGCATTGAGGCGAAACCCCGTGAGCCCGATCCCGCCGCCCATGACGTACCCGTGGCCCAACGCGAGAATCGGCTTTTGCGACGCGTGGATCGCATGGTCGAGCCGGTACTCCGTCGTGAAGAAGTCGAGGGCGTAGCGCTCGTTGCCTTTCGCGAGCTCGGCGCAAACCGTCTTCACGTCGCCGCCCGCGCAGAACGCCTTCGGTCCCGAGCCGCGCAACACGATCGCCGAGACGGAATCGTCCGCTTCGCAGCGCCTCAGCTCGGTGAGCAGCCTCGTGGCAAGCTCCAGATTGAGCGAGTTGAGCGCGGCCGGACGGTCCAGAGTGGCGACCATGACGGTGCCGTGTTTTTCGGTTTTGAGCATCGAGACCAAGCCTAGCGTGCGGCGCGGCCGTTGAAAAGCGTTGGGCGGGAGAGATAGGGGGCGGGCGCGGGGCGGGGCGGAGCGGGGCGGACGCGGGGCCGCAGCGCCTCCTCCCCATTGGCGTTGTGGTGTATTCAGGCGCGACCGTAGCGGCTTCGGCTTGGGGCTTCGGTAAACATCCCTTCCTGGATCGGGACTCGACCGCCGTAGCAGAACGTCACAACGCCAATGGGGAGGAGACGCCGCCGGGCGCGGCCGGACATGCCGACCGCTGGGTTGGCCGAGCGTGCCGATCGCGTTTGGCGATGGGCACGCTCGGCCGGCGGTTTTTTTGGGAACGCTTACGCGAGGTCGAAGACCAGGACCTCGCCGCCGTCCACGCCCTCGAGCTCGACGGCGCGCTCGTTGGTGAGCGCGGCGCCGTCGCCCGCCTTGAGCGTCTGGCCCGCGAGCTTCACCTCGCCGCGCGCGACGTGCACCCAGGAGAAGCGGCCCTTGGCGAGCTCGAGCGAGGCTTTCTCGCCCTTGGTGAGCAGGCCGGCATAGATCCTGGCGTCCTGGTGGATTCGGACCGAGCCGTCGGCCGCGTCGCGCGAAGCGACGAGGCGGAGCTTTCCGCGTTTCTCCTCGGCGGGAAAGGTCTTCTGCTCGTAGCTCGGCTCGAGACCTTCCTTCTCGGGGAGAATCCAGATCTGCAACAAGTGGAGCGGCTCTTTCGGCGAGTGGTTGAACTCGCTGTGGCGCACGCCGCGCCCGGCGGTCATGCGCTGCACGTCGCCCGGTCGGATGACCGAGCCCGTGCCGAGGCTGTCCTTGTGCTCGATGGCGCCGTCCAGCACGTACGTCACGATCTCCATGTCGCGATGGCCGTGCGTCGGGAATCCCTTGGCCGGCGCGACCGTGTCGTCGTTGATGACGAGCAGGTCGCGAAAGCCCGAGTACGCCGGATCGTAGAAATCGGCGAACGAGAACGTGTGCCAGGCGTTGAGCCACCCGTGGTCGGCGTGGCCGCGTTCGTGTGCTTTTCTGACCGTAATCATAAACTCCTCCTTAGATTTTCTTCTGCAATGCTTCGATCTCGAGCTCGATCTCGACGTCCTCTCCCACGAGCAGGCCGCCGGTTTCGAGCGCCTTGTTCCACGTCAGGCCGTAGTCCCTTCGGTTCACCTTCGTCGTCGCGGTAAAACCCGCGCGCGTGCCGCCCCACGGGTCCTTCTGGACCCCGTGGTAGTCGACGTCGAAGGTGACGGGCTTCGTCACGCCGTGGATGGTGAGATCGCCTTCGAGCTTATATTTCCCTTCGCTCCCAGGCACGAGCTTTTTGCTCGTGAACGAGAGGGTGGGGAACTTCTTCACGTCGAAGAAATCGGGCGACTTGAGATGCTCGTCCCGCTTGGGCTCGTTGGTATTGATGCTCGCCGCCTTGATCGTGAAGTCGACCTTTCCGCCGTCGGGCTTCTTGTCGTCGAAGACGAGCCTGCCGCCGAAGTCGCGGAACTCGCCGCTGGTTTTCGACACAAGATGGCGAACTTTGAAACCCACTCGGGAGTGTCCGGGGTCGACCTCGAAGTCGGCCGTGTGCCCGCGTGAGCCGTTCAGGGCGGCCAGCGCGGCCAGGCTGGCGGTGAGTATCGCGATCCGTTGCCACTGGTCTTTCAAGGACGTTGTCTGGGTCTGCATAGCTTGGTTCCTCCGTTACTCCTATCTTATGGTGACGTACTTTCCTTTGGATAGTAGGTACACATAAGTAACTATATGATTCGGGTTACTCCATGGTGATTACCTTTCGTGAGGTGGTATCTTATGGTAAGCTATACGCATGATTAAGCATCGACCCAACAAAGCCGGTCCCGTTCCGAACGAATGTCCGCTGGAAAAGGGGCTGAAGTTCCTGGCCGGGGCGTGGACCCACCAGATCCTCTGGTACCTCTCGGTCGAGCCTCGCCGCTTCGGCGACCTCAAGCGCGATCTGGCGCGCGTGAGCGCCAAGGTGCTCACCACGCGCCTGCGCGAGCTTGAGGAGCTCGGCGTGGTCAGCCGCACGGTCATGCCGACGAGCCCGCCCACCGTCGAGTACGCGCTCACGCCGCTCGGTCTCAAGTTCAAACCCGTGCTCGACGCGATCGTCGACGTCAGCAAGCAGCTCAACAGGAAGTCCGGAAAAACCAGCACCAAGGATAACCGCAGTGGCGACCCCGTCCAACAACAGCCCGTCCGCCAGCAAGTCTAAGCACGGTCCCGAGCGTCTTCCGGCGATCCGCTCGCTCAACCGCAACGGATCGTTCAACGTCGTGCGCCCGCACGACACGCCGCTGGCCGACATCTACCATCGCCTGCTCTCGCTGACGTGGGGACGCTTCATCGCCGACGTGATCGCGTTCTACTTGCTGGTGAACGTGGTCTTCGGGCTCGCGTACTTCGCCTGCGGCCCCGGCCAGTTCGTCGGCATGCCCGAGCACGAGGGGTTTCGCCGCTTTCTCGACTGCTATTTCTTCAGCGTCCAGACCTTCGCGACGATCGGTTACGGGCACGTCGCGCCGGGGTCGCTCGCCGTCAACCTGGTCGTCACGGTCGAGGCGCTCGCCGGCCTGCTCACGGTGAGCCTCGCGACCGGGCTGCTGTTCGCGCGCTTCTCGAAGCCCACGGCGCGCATCCGCTTCAGCCGGAACGCGATCGTAGGCAACCACGACGGGCAGCTCTCGTTTTTCTTCCGCATGTCGAACGAGCGCGGCAACCTGATCTCGCAGGCCGAGGTCGGCCTCTCGCTGCTCATCGACGAGCGCACCGCCGAGGGCGACTGGTACCGCACCTTCTACGATCTGGACCTCGAGCGCGCCGAGACCCCGATGTTCGCCCTGAGCTGGACGGTCGTGCACCCGATCACCGAGAAGAGCCCGCTCTTCAGGCACACCGACGAGACGCTCCGCCAGGCCCACGTCGAGATCCTGGCCACGGTCACCGGCATCGACAGCACCACCTCGCAGGACATTCACGCGCGATTCTCGTACGTTCCGGACGAAATCGCCTGGCACAAGCGCTTCGTCGACGTCATTTCCCGCGGGCCCGAAGGCCGCATCAGCGTCGATCTCACGCGTTTCGACGACCTCGAGTAAGCGGCCGGCAAGGCACTTTTTGCCGGTCAGGTAATATTCCCCAAGAGTTCTGCCGAAAAGCGGATGAGATGGACTGGTCAGTCGCGGGAATCGTCAAACAACTTTACCGCACGCCCGAGGAGGCGAGGCAGAGCACCGAGCCGGAGATGATCCGCCGGAAGGACGCGCTCTTCTACGGCGGGCTTGCGCTCGTCGCC
>JACQAX010000188.1 GCA_016194795.1 Deltaproteobacteria bacterium
GCATGCTCTCGCACCGGTACTACAAGCAGGGCGAGCTGTGGGGCGTCGCCATCGCCGAGAGCGGCGAGGGCGCGCTCGCCCGCTGGAGCGCCCTGGGCCTGGGTCCGGCGCTCGCGCCCGAGAATTTTTCCGACTGGATGCTGAAGATGTGGGAGACGCCCGCGATCTGGCTGCCCGGAGGGCCGACGGCCGAGGAGGCCACGCGCCTCTTCCTCGAGCAGCGCGCCGTGATCCTGCTCGGGACGCTCGACCAGATGGCCTTCCTGAAGTCCAACGCCGCTTTCCGCATCGGCGCGTCCATTCCCGACGGCGACCTCTCGTGGTTCGGCAACGATTTCGTGGTGCTCGCGAAGGGCCGCAACGGCGAGCTCGTCCGCGAGTTCCTCGACTATCTCTATCGCTCGGACGTCGCGCTCACGCTCTTCAGGGCGGCGACCACGCTTCCGATCTCGAAGCGCCAGCAGGACGACTCGGCCTGGAAAAAGGAGCTCGAGAGCTGGCCGGTCATCCGCGCGGCGATGGGCCGCAAGCTCAAGGCCCTGGGCCTCGACAAGCTGGCGCCGCAGTCCCGCGAAGAGGTGGCAATGGCCGTTTGGGAGTCGATCGAGCAGGTCCCCGAGGTCAGCCAGCGCCCGACGAAGGCCGCCGAGCTCAAAACCCGACTCCAAAAAAAGTTGTCAAGTAATTCGCGCTAAGCTAGAAACTCGATATGGCTGACAAAGCAAAAAAATGGCCCGATAATACCACGGGCCGTTATTATGTAGACGACCAGTGCATCGATTGTGATGCCTGCCGTACCGAGGCGCCGAACAACTTCACGCGTAATGAAGCCCATGGTTACTCTTTCGTCTACAAACAGCCGAGCTCTCCTCAGGAAGAAGCCGCCAGCAAAGCGGCGATGGAAGCCTGCCCCGTCGAAGCCATCGGTGTCGACGGCGAGTAAGCTCGCCACTCCGGCGACTGCTCTCGCGGCGCTCACGGCTTTCGGGCTCTTCGCCAGCGCCGGCCTTGCCGCGCCCGTCGTCCCGGTCAACCCGGCCGAGCTCATCCTCAAAAACGGAAAAGTCTATACCGACCCGCTCGCCGGCCCGACCGAAACCCATAGCAAGGGCGGCGTGTTCTGGTCGCAGGCGATCTCGATTCGGGAAGGCAACATCATGTCGATCGGAACCGATCGTGTCGTCGAGCGAGACCGGGGGCCGTCCACCCGGGTGATCGACCTCAAGGGCCGCGTCGTCCTGCCCGGGTTCAACGATGCCCACGTCCATCTGATGAACGGCGGGCTCGCGCTCACGCGCATCGACCTGGCGGGCGTGACGACCGTCGCGCAGCTGCAGCAGACGCTGCGCGCCTACGCGGCCGCGAATCCCGCGAAGCGATGGCTGCTCGGACAGGGGTGGGACGAGGCGCTCTTTCCGGGGAGGAAGTCGCCCACCAAGGAAGACGTCGACGCCGCCGTGAGCGACCGGCCCGTGCTGCTCTGGCACGGAGACCAGCATTCGCTGCTCCTGAACACGAAGGCCTTCGAGGCCCTGCGGATCACGGCGAGCACCCCGAGCCCGAAAAACGGCGAGATCCAGAAAAACGACAAGGGAGAGCTGACCGGGCTGCTGCTCGAGGAGGCGGCCTTCGAGGCGGCCCAGAAGGCGGACAACCCCGGCTTCGAGGAGCTGCGAACGGCGTTCCTCGCCGCCCAGGACCTCGCCAGCCGCTACGGCATCACGAGCGTCCAGGGTGGGCCGATCCGCGGGGAGGAAGAGGTTCGCGTCGTCGAGGAGCTCTACCAGCAGCACAAGCTGCACCTCCGCTACTCGATGTGGGGCGACCTCGAAAAGCCTCAAGAGCTCATCACGCTCCGGAACAAGTACAAGCACCTGCCGGACGACTGGGTGCGCTTCGACGCGGTCAAAGGCTTCGTCGACGGTGTCCTGCACTCGCGCACCGCCGCGCTCGACGATCCTTACTCCGACGACATCCACTCGCGCGGCGAGCCCCTGTACACGCCGGAGCGCCTGGCCGAGCTCGTGCTCACGGCGAACCGCCTGGGCCTCACGGTCGCACTGCACGCCATCGGCGACCGCGCGGTGACGATGGCGGTGAACGCGTTCGCCGCCTCGAAACGCCAGCTCTTCAACTCGCGGCTGCGCAACCGCGTCGAGCACATCGAGGTCGCCCCGCCCTACGTCTTCTCGAAGTTCGCCGACCACCACATCGTCGCGAGCATGCAGCCAAGCCACATGATGTACGAGAACGAGGCGGCCAACTACAACGAGGCGCGCCTCGGGCCGGTGCGCGTCAAGGAGGCGTTCGCCGTCAAAGCGTTCGTCTCGTCGAACGCCCACGTCGCCTTCGGCACCGACTGGCCCGTCGAGAGCCTCAATCCGATCCGCGGGCTGTTCGCGGCGGTCTTTCGCCAGATGCTCAACGGAAAGCCCGCCCAGGGCTGGCAGCCGGCCCAGAAAATCCCGGTCTCGGAAGCCGTCGACGCCTACACGCTCGAGCCCGCCTACGCCACGCGCGAGGAGCACGTGAAGGGCTCGCTGCGCGAAGGCAAATACGCCGACCTCGTCGTGCTGGACCAGGACATCTTCAAGGCGCGCGACCGCGACTTTCTCAAGACCGGCGTGTATCTCACGGTCGCCGGCGGCAAGATCGTGTACGACGGCTCGCAGCCCGAGATCAGAGCCGCGAAGTAACGCTCAGAACTTGCCGATATTCACGACCGGAGCGCCCGACTCCGTTCCGGAGCGCACCGAAGCCTCGGCCAGCGCCCGCACGACGGTTCCCGCCAGCTTGTTGAACGCGATGGCCTGGACGCTGTCCGGTGCGCGCACGACGATCGGCGCGCCCGTATCGCCCGCTTCGCGAACCGCTTCGGCCAGCGGCAGCTCGGCCAGAAGGCGCGTCTGGTACTTGTCGGCCAGGGCTTTTCCGCCGCCGCTGCCGAAGATGTGGTGGCGCTTGTCGCAGCCGTCGCACACGAAGTAGCTCATGTTCTCGACGATGCCGAGCACCGGCACGCCGACCTTCTCGAACATCAAGATGGCTTTGCGGACGTCCTGGAGGCTCACCTCCTGCGGCGTCGTCACGACGACCGCGCCGCTGACCGGCGCCGTCTGCGTGAGCGAGAGCTGCACGTCGCCCGTGCCCGGGGGCATGTCGACGATGAGATAATCGAGGTTTCCCCAGTCCACGTTCAGGAGAAACTGGCTCACGACTCCGTGGAGCATCGGACCGCGCCACACGAGCGGCTGGTCGCCCTTGGCAAGAAAGCCCATCGACATGATTTTCACGCCGTGCGCTTCGAGCGGGATGATGAGCTCGCGGCCGTTCTCATCCTGGCGCGCCATCGGCGGCTGGTTCACGCCCATCATGGTGGGGATGTTCGGGCCGTAAACGTCGCTGTCGAGCAAGCCGACCTTCGCGCCCTGCTTGGCGAGCGCGATCGAGAGATTCGCCGCGACCGTCGACTTGCCGACGCCGCCCTTGCCGCTGCTCACCGCGATGATGTGCTTGATGCCGGGAATGCCATGGCGGTCGGCGCTCACCCGCGCGCCCTCGACATCCATCTGCAGATCGACCTTGGAGGCGCCGGCCTTGCTCACGAGCGCGTCGCGCACCTGGGTTTCGAGCGACTCGCGGACGTGGCGCACCGGCGTCTTCACGCTCACGCGAAGCCGAACCGTATCGCCGTCGATCTTGAGGTCATGGACCAGATTCATCGACAGGATGTCGCGTCCTTTTTCCGGATCCTTGACGGTGCGCAAAGCGGCCATGACGGCATCGAGCGTGACAGACATAGGGAGAATCTCCTTGGTATGCCTGACCTATATTCCACTTTCGAGCGCCTTTGCCACCGAATAAGTCAGGCTTTTGCGGCGCCCAGCAGCTCGGCCAGCAGGCGCTCGACCTCGGGCTGGCAGCCGCCGCAGCCCGTGCTCGCGCGCGTTTTGGCCTGGACGTCCGCCACCGTGCGCGCGCCCTCGGCGATGGCGCGGCGGATCTCGGCCTCGAGCACGCCATGGCAGAAGCAAACGAGGGTCGTATTCGGGTCGGGGGCGTCTGGCGCGGCCGTCGGGGTCATGGTCCCATGATCTTACCATACGCCCCGGGACGTGCTAAATCCCCATGACATGAGCAAGCAGAAGACGAAGAAAAAAACTCCGGCCGCGCCCACGCATGACCATTCCAGGGACGGACACGATCCCGCCCTGGTCGGCTGCGTCCACACCCTGCTCCAGAGCATCGGAGAGGACGCATCGCGTGAAGGTCTCCGCAAGACGCCCGAGCGCTACGCCAAAGCGCTCCGCTTCCTCACGCAGGGCTACGACCTCGACCCAAAGGAGATCGTCCGCAAGGCGATGTTCACCGAGAGCTACTCCGAGATGGTCATCGTCAAGGACATCGAGGTCTTCTCGCTTTGCGAGCACCACATGCTGCCCTTCTACGGCAAGGCGCACGTCGCCTACATCCCCAACGGCAAGATCGTCGGGTTGTCGAAGATCCCGCGCGTCGTGAACTGCTTCGCGCGCCGCCTGCAAGTGCAGGAGCGCCTGACCGACCAGGTCAGCGCGACCCTTTTCGAGACGCTCAAGCCCCTGGGCGTGGGCGTGGTCATCGAGGCGTACCACATGTGCATGATGATGCGAGGGGTTGAGAAGCAGGGCTCGTACACGATCACCTCGAGCATGCTGGGCATCTTCCACGACGACCGCCGCACCCGGCAGGAATTCATGTCCCTGATTTCGCGCCCGCGCGTTTAAAGGTTATACTCAGGAGCGGATGTCCGACTTTCTCGACGACGACCGCACTCCCATCCTCCTGCACCCGGCGAGACGCATCGAGCTGCTCGGGCGCGGCCGCCAGCTTTTCAACGATGAGAAGTTCTTCGAGGCGCACGAGTCGTGGGAGGATCTCTGGCACGTCGAAAGCGGGCGCGATCGCGTCTTCGTCCAGGGGCTCATCCAGGTCGCCGCGCACTTCGTGCACGTGCGCAAGGGCAACTGGTCGGGCGCCAAGAGCGTCGCGCAGCTCGCCTACGAGAAGCTTGCCGTGCCGCCGGCCCATCGCCTCTACCGCGAGCTCGACATCTCGCCGCTGTTCAGCGCGCTCCACTACAACCTCGAGCTGCTGCGTGAATGGAAACCGGACGCTCCGCCGCCGCCGCCGGACGCGTTCGTCGTTCCCAAGCTGTTCGAAAAATGATCGCGACGCGACCATCGGCGCAGCGGCTTAAAACGATCCGAGCTCGGCGGGACGAGGCGTCGTCGCCATAGGGGCCTGCGCGGCAACCTGGTAGCCGGCCGACAGCTCGCTGAAACGCGCGACGAGCGCGCGCTTCACGTTGTCGGTGATCTTGCGCATGTCGACGGCCGAGCCCATCTCGCGCTCGACGGTCGTCATGATGCTGCCATGGAAGCCACAGGGCTCGATGGCCTCGAAGTAGCGAAGGTCGGTCGAAAGATTGAGCGCGAAGCCGTGGTAGGCGACCCAGCGCTTGACGGCGATGCCGATGCTGGCGATCTTCTTGTCACGGATCCACACGCCGGTCTGGAGCTGACCCGGCTCGAGAAGAAGCGTTTCGGGACACGGGCGCGCGGGCAGCATCGTTTCCTCGGCGAGGATCGACATGAGCGCGCGCTCGACGTCGCGCAGGTAGCGGCGCAGGTCGTGGTGCGGAAGATCGAAGATCGGGTAGCCGACGAGCTGGCCCGGGCCGTGGAACGTGAGCTTGCCGCCACGTTCAACCTCGACGACGGGAACCGCGCCGAGCTTGCGAACTTTGATTTCGGTCGGAGCGTCTTGCGCCGCGCTCGGATTCACGTCCGTGCTGGCCAGGCCCGCGCGTCCCACGGTGTACACCGGAGGATGCTCAACGAGCACGAGAGTGTCTTCGATGAGTCCTTGCGCGCGCTTTTCGAGGAGCTGCTTCTGCAGCTCCCAAGTTTCGCCGTAGCTTTTCGTACCGAGATCTAATACCTGCATACTTGATTAAACCGTTTTTTCTGCCGCCGGCCTGGATTTCCCGACTATATGAATCGGATGTCCTAAGGCCACCTCGGCCGCTTCCATCAGCGCCTCCGGCAAAGTCGGGTGCGTGTGGATGGTCAGGGCGATATCTTCTAACACGGCACCCATCTCCAAGGCTAGTCCTGCTTCGCCCAACATGGCGCTGGCTTCGGCTCCAACGATGTGAACCCCAAGTAATTTATGAGTTTTTCGGTCTGCAATTACTTTAACAAATCCGTCGGACTCTCCGGTGGCCAGGGCTTTCCCGAGCGCTGCGAACGGGAATTGACCCTCGTGGGCGTCAAACCCGGCGGCCTGGGCTTCTGCCAGGGTAAAGCCGGCCGTGGCGATCTCGGGGTCAGTGAAAACGACGGCCGGAATGATCGTGGTGTCAAAGGCGCTCTTCTGGCCGGCAATGACCTCGGCGGCGACGATGCCTTCTTTGGATGCCTTGTGGGCGAGCAGCAAACCGCCCGCCACGTCGCCGATGGCGAAGATGTGAGGCACCTTGGTGCGGCACTGCTTGTCGATGTCGATGAACCCCTTGGCGTTCGCCTTGAGGCCGGTCTTCTCGAGGTCGATCGTGTCCGAGTTCGGCTTGCGGCCGACGGTCACGAGGATCACGTCGGTCTCGACGGTCTGGAGGCCTTGGGGCGTGTCGTAGGTGAGCTCGAGTCCTTTGGACGCCTTCTTCCACGACTTGGCCTTCGCCTCGAGGACGACGTTCACGTTGCGCTTCTTCAGGCCGCGCTCGACGACCTTCACGCAGTCCTGGTCCATCGCGGCCAAAAGTTTCGTCGTGCCTTCGAGCACGGTGACCTGAGTTCCCACTTTCGCGAGATAGGTGCCAAGCTCCAGGCCGATGTAGCCGCCGCCGATGACGACGAGCCGCTTCGGCGGGCTCGTGAAGTCGAGCGCCTCGGTCGAGGTGATGACCTGCTTGCCGTCGGGCGTGAAGCCCGGGATGTCGAACGGGCGCGAGCCGCTGGCGATCACGAAATTTTTCGCCGTCACCGTGAGCACGCCTTCGGGAGTTTTCACGCTCAGCGCGGTGGGGCTCGTGAATTTCGCGTCACCCTTGATGATCTCGACCTTGTTCGCCTTGAGCAGCATCGCGACGCCGCCCGTGAGCTTTTTCACGATGCCGTCTTTCCACGCCTTCAGCTTACCGAGGTCGATGCCGCCGACCTTCACGTCGATGCCGAGCTCGGGGGCATGGTGGAAAAGCTTCTCGTAGAACGAGCCTGCGTGGATCATCGCCTTCGAGGGGATGCAGCCGACGTTCAGGCAAACGCCGCCGATGCTCTCGCGCTCGATGATCGCGGTCTTGAGGCCCAGCTGTCCGAGCTTGATCGCGCAGACGTAACCGCCGGGGCCGGATCCGATGACAACCGCATCAAAAGACTTCGTGCTCATTCGATTCGCTCCTTAAGCCATGTCCAGCATGAGCTTCTTGGGATGGGCGAGATAATCCATCACGACGTTGCAGAAGCGCGCGGCCGTGGCGCCGTCGACGACGCGGTGGTCGACCGAGAGCGAGAGATACATGGTATCGCCGATGACGATCTGGTCGTTTTTGACGATCGGCTCGCGCACGATCCGGTGCACACCCATGATCGCCACCTCCGGCCAGTTGATGATGGGCGCGGTGAGCAGGCCGCCGATGGGCCCCGGGTTGGTGATGGTGATCGTGCCGTGCTGCATTTCATCCAACGAGAGCTTTCCAGCTCTCGCCTTCTCCGCCAGTACCGTGATCTCGTGGGCGATCTCGAGGATGCTCTTGCGGTCGGCGTCTTTCACGTTCGGAACGACGAGGCCGTTCTCGGTGTCGACGGCGATGCCGATGTTGTAATAGTTCTTGTAGACGACGTTGCCACCCTGCTCGTCGAGCTCGGCGTTCATCGAGGGAAATTCTTTCAGGCCCTTGATCATGGCCTTCACGATGAACGGCAGGTACGTAAGCTTCACGCCCTGCTTCTCGGCGACGTCCTTGGCTTCCTTGCGGAACGCCACGAGCTCGGTCACGTCGCACTTGTCGACGTAGACGAACTCGGGGATGAGCGTCTTGGAACGCGTCATCGCCTCGGCGATCTTGCGGCGGATGCCGCGGAACGGGACGAGCGTCTCGCGTTCGGTCGGCGCGCTGGGGCGAGCCGGACGAGCCACGGCGGGCGTCGACGGACGCGCGACGGGCATCGCGGGACCGGCGGCCGAAGCTCCACCGAAGTGCTGCAGGTCTTCTTTCGTCACGCGGCCGTTCGGGCCGGTGGCCGGAACCTGCGTGAGGTCGACGCCGAGGTCACGCGCGAGGCGGCGAGTGGCCGGAGTGGCGAGCACGCGTCCCGGCGAAGCGACGTATGTCTGGCTGCCGCCCACTTCGTGAGCATGCGACGCGGCCGGAGCAGCGGCGGCGCGAGTCGGCGCGGGCGCCGGAGCGGCGGCGCGCGGAGCAGGAGCAGCAGCGCGGGCCGGCGTCGGTGCGGGACGCGCGGGAGCGGCGGCCGGTGCCGGCCTCGACGGCGCGGGAGCGGCCGCGGGCTTCGCGGCGGGCGCCGAAGCGGTAGCCGTCGCGGCTCCCCCCTCGAGCGACAGAATCACCTGGCCGACCTTCACCACGTCGCCCTCTTTGGCGTGCAGCTTCTGGATCTTGCCCGAGATCGGCGAAGGGATTTCGACGGTGGCTTTGTCGGTCATGATCTCGACCATCGGCTGGTCGACGGCGAGGTTGTCGCCTTCCTTCACGAGCCAGCGGACGATTTCGCCTTCGTGAACGCCTTCACCGATATCCGGAAGCTTAAATTCCATGAGTCCCTCTCTCTTCGCGAATCATGTTGTTCATGAAAAACTCGCCTGCGCGGTAGCTCGAACGCACGAGCGGTCCCGAGGCCACGTACAAAAATCCCATCGCCCGCGCCTTCTCTTCCCACATGCGGAACTTCAGCGGCGAGACGAACTCGACCACTTTGAGGTGCTTGCGCGTGGGCTGCAGGTATTGACCGAATGTTACCACGTTGACCAGGTTCGCGCGAAGGTCGCGCATGGTCTGCTCGATCTCCTCGTCAGTCTCGCCATGGCCGACCTGGATCGAGCTCTTCGTGTAAACGGGGTGCGAGATCAGGCCTTCGGCGAGCGCGCGCCCGGCGAACTCCTTGGCGTGCTTGAGCGTGGCGAGGCTCTGGTCGTAGGTGGCGCGACGGTCGCGCACGCGCGGCGTCTGGCTGCGGACGGTCTCGATGTTGTGCGCGTAGACGTCGACGCCACCGAGCACGAGCTCCTCGACCGACTTCAGCTTGCCCTGGAAATCAGGCACGAGCGCCTCGCAGAGGATCTTCGGCTCGCGCGCCTTGATCTCGCGGATCGTGTCGGCGAAGTGCTTCGCGCCTCCGTCGGGTAGGTCGTCGCGGTTGACCGACGTGAGCACGACGTAATGGAGGCCGCTCACCGCGATGAGGCCCCCCACCTTGCGCGGCTCTTCGGTGTCGACGACGCCGTCCAGCTTGCCGGTCTTCACGGCGCAGAAGCGACAACCGCGCGTGCAGACATCGCCAAGCAGCATGATCGTGGCCGTGCCGCCCGACCAGCATTCGCCCATGTTCGGGCAGCGAGCTTCTTCGCAAACGGTGTGAAGCTTCAGCTCGCGGAGCTGCTGTTTGATTTGGAGATAGCGTTCGCCGCCGGGCGCTTTTACCTTAAGCCAATCAGGCTTGCGCGGCGTGGCGAGCTTCGGGGTTTCCATTGACCGGAATCAATCATTTACCCCTGTGAAATTCAAGAAGAAACGCGGCTACCAGAAGACGATCAGGCCGTTGATCGGGCTGAAAATCGCGCTCGGAAACTCTTCGGCGCCGCCCTCTTTCGCAGCCTGCTGGACCCGGTTCCTGATCTTCTCGAAGTAGTTGATCGGCAGGAAACCTTTGCCGCATTTGGTACAACGCAGGATTTCTTCTTCGCTTTCGTTGAGGCAGCTGCAGTGGTGGCACAGCCTGAAGAGCTGTTTGCGTTCCATATGCCTACTCATCGACGAGCCGGGCGATTATTCAAGATGTGTCTGGTCAACAACAGGGGAAAGGGAGGCGCGGCGCCCGGAGAGAGAGAGATGGGCGCCGCGCGGAGAGAGCTTGTTTTCAAGCAGTCAGATCATCCACGACCTTGAGGGCATCGAGAACATCGGAGTGCTCGGGTAAATGAAATTCAACGGGATGCAGGTGCCCCAGTTCGCCGGGAAGAGCGAGTCGATCCTCTGCTGGGTCGGCAGCTGCATCTGAGGCGGAACGATGGGCAGACCGTTCTCGACCAACAGCGGGTTTCTCGCGAGGGCGTTCGACGCGAGCGTCATGAGACTTGCGTTGAAACCCTGCATCGGCGCCGGCGTCGCGGCTGCCTTGACGTAAGCGTCGTATTTCGGCGAGCCCGGCAGGAGCGCCGAATTGATCGTGTTGCCGTTGCGGTAGCCCGTCGGAGACGCGCCCGCGAGGCCCTGGTTGAGGGTGTCGACGAGCTGGCTCATGGGAATTTTGGAATCCTGGAACGGCACGTTCTGGGCCGCGGCGGCGCCGCACGTCGCGCAGTCGCCGAACTTCTTCACCGAACCGTCGCCGATGTAACCGGCGATGGTGAGCTGGGCCGCGACGATTCCGATGGCGATGGGGTACGCCTTCCGCTTCAACATGAAGCCTATCAGTGCAGCCGATATGCCAGTTTTCAAGCAGGCCCGAGCCGCCTGGAAGGTGCTTGAAACCAGGCAGGGGGCCAGCCAGGTGTCAATTTGTTTGACACCAGCCCGACGTCTCCTGGTGGTAGTGCTGCACGAGGAAGAACCAGTTCCGCATCCAGGTGGTGGTCTCGACCCCGGTCACGGTGCCGGCGCACTGGGCGCGCAGCCGAATGCCGGCGTCGAGCTCGGGCATCGAGATCATGAAAAAGCCATGCGCGGTATCCTCGGCGCGGATTCGATGCCCGGGTCCTTTTGCCATGTCGGAGATCGACGTGCTGTGGATCATCGCGCAGCCGCCTACGATGGCCGTCGCGAAAAGAAGCGCCGCGACAATCGCTCGCTTCGCCCACCTTGGTTTGCCAGAATCTCTTCTCACGTCGCCCCCTTATGCTAGAATCTTTCTACTTATGTCGCGATGGCAGGGAAGCCTCAAAGACAGCACCAAAAAACGCGGCCGCCTCGGGCAGATCAGCGTGCTGATCGTGTTCAGCCTCATCCCCATGTTGACGCTATTCGCGTTCACCATCAACATCGGAATGCTGGTGAACGCGAAGATCTCGCTGCAGAACGCGACCGACCTCGCCGCCTACGCCGGCGCGGCGACCCAGGCCCGGATGCTGACGAACATCTCGCACCTCAACTACTACCTGCGCCAGGTCTACAAGAAGTTCATCTTCCGCTACTACGTTCTCGGAAACATCTCGCAGCGCTGCTACCCGAAGAACGTGAACATGCCCGGGCAATGCACGGGCGCAGGCACCGACCCGAAAAGCGCGACGAAGTTCTTCTGGAGAAACGTCGACACGCAGGGCAAC
>JACQAX010000189.1 GCA_016194795.1 Deltaproteobacteria bacterium
ACCCGCACGGGCTCGTCGGCGCCTCGGGGCTGATCGCGATCTCGAAGTACCCGATCGTCGAGTCGCATTTCGAGAAGTACACCGACTGCGCCGACCTCGAGTGCGTCGAGCACAAGGGCGCGCTGATGTTCCGCGTGCGGCTGCGCAAGGGCGTCGAGGTCGACTTCTACATGACCCACACGAACGCCTGGCAGGACCAGTCGCTGGTGCGCTCGGGCCAGATCATGCAGCTCGTCGGCATGATCGAGAACTACTCGATCGGCCGCCCGATCGTCGTGCTCGGCGACTTCAACAGCGAGTTCCACTCGACCAATTACTGGGAGATCAAAGGAAACCTTTTTCTCAGCGACTCTTACGACGAGTACGTCAACCACCTCTCGAACCCGACGCCCGAGCAGCGCGACGGCTTCAGCTTCGACATCGACCGCAACCCCTGGGCCGCCCCCGACATCAGCAAGGAAGACCACCCCCAGCGCCTCGACTACATCTTCTATCGTGGCGGCGGCGACGTGCGCTTCCGGACGATCGAGTCGAAGCTCGACTTCACCGAGTCGGTGGCCCACGGCAGCGAGACCAAGCCCCTCTCCGACCATTACGGCGTCTCGACGCTTTTTGATATTACGGCTCCTTTGCAGTAGGCTGCCCGGATGCGTTTACTCCCCTTGCTCTTTCTCGTCGTTCTGTCCGGCTGCGGCGGCATCAGCTCGCGCATCAAGGCGCACGAGCGCGAGTTCGCCTCTTACCCGCCCGAGACCCAGGCCCAGATCCAGAGCGGCCGCATCGACCGCGGCTTCACCGAGGACATGGTTTATCTGGCGCGCGGTGAGGCCAGCGACAAGTCGCAGATCGAGCGCAACGGCAGGAAGCTCACCGTGTGGCGCTACGCCAAGCCCACGCCCACGCCGGTTGGCGCCTCGACGAGCGGCCTGGCCGGAGGCTACGGCTACCCCGGCATCGCCACGGGCCCGATGCCGCAGTCGTCGGTCGTTTACGAGCGCTCGTACTTCAAGGTCGAGTTCGAGCACGGGAAAGTGGTCGGCTGGGACCAGGACATCCAGGAAGACGTTCCGCGGGACGCGAAAGCGCCCTAGAGAGCAGCCGGGGCGTCCCTGGCGACGAGCCCACTCACGCGATGCGCCTTCCGTCGCGCCGTTCGACCAGGCGCTCGGCGAGCGCCAGACAGAACACGCCGCGCACTCCGCCGATCTCGAGGTCGAAGGTCGTCGACACGACGACCTCGCCCACGTGGAACACGTCGATCAGCTTCGGGTTCGACTCGCAGCGCGTGAAGGCGATGCGGAGCTCCCCCACTTCGCTCCAGGCCGCCACGAGCTCGGCGAGCACCTGACGCATGACGAGCGCGCTCACCGACAGCTCGATCGGCGTGAACGCCTCGACCGGCTCGGGCGTCGCGCGGGGCTTGCCTTGCGGCCCCTTGGCGCCCCCGAAGGAAAGCTCGACGAGGCGGTAGACGAGCTTGGCGTCGAAGATGACGAGCGCGCCGTCGCCGGCAAGCCCCGCGCAGCTCGGCCACGGAAATCCGGCGACCAGGTCGTCGAAGCGCAGGCCGTCGCTCGAGATCAGGGCGACGCGGGCGTGCTGATGAAACGTCGCGGTGAGCGTGCGCGAGAGCGAGCGGCAGAAACGATCGAAGACGCGCGGGAGCCAGGCGGGAAGAGCGACCTGCGGGGGCGTCGGCGCGGTGAGATCATAGGCGCGGGCGTTCGCCGCGGCGTCGGCTTTTCGCCGACGGCTCATCTCAGGACACCGTCGAGAACGACGTCGCCCGTCGAGGTCGTCTGGGTCAGCTCGAGCGCCGAGCCGTTGGTGAGGTATGACGAGAAAAGCGTCGTGCCGGCTACCTGGCTCGGGTCGTTGCCGAAGAAATGGAGCGAGAGCTGGCCGCTCGAGACGATGTAGTAGCCGAGCATGAGATAGGCGGTGTTGTCGATCGTCGTCTGCATCAGAAAGTAGCCGTTCTGATCGAAGAACACGTAGTCGATGCCGCCGGCGCCGGCGAAATCCCACACCCCGACGGGCGGAAGCGCGCCGGGCTGGGCGGCCGGAAAGAGGCGGTACTCGCCGTTGTCTTTCGGATCGATGTAGTCGATGTAGCTCGAGGTGACCTTCACGTGCGAGAACTGGAGCTGCGCCGGCAGGCCGCAGTTGGCGGGCGTCTCGCTCTGCACGTAGATGAGCACGGTGTCGGAGCCGATGAGGCGGTACTGTCCGGTGCCCGCGCACGAGCCCCCGCCGGCCTTCTGGTTGCGCACCTCGACGCGCACGCTGCCCGCGGCGTCGAAGGTGTACGTCCACGTCAAGGCGACCGCGGGGTTGCCGTTTGCGTCGATCGAGGACGCGCTCTGGGTCCAGGTGCCGATGAAGATCGAGCCGTCGGCGAGCTGGCCGGGTGCCGGCGGCGGCTGATCGACCTGCTTTCCGAAGAAATTGCAGCCGGCGACCGCCGTAGCGAATCCGAGCGTCAGAGTAAGAGTGAGGAAGAATCTGCCCATCCGTGTGGCCATCCAAAGGACTTATCGGCGGCAAGGGCTCAGAGTTTTACGACGTCCTCGATGTCTTTGTCGGTAATGCCTAGCAGATAGAGGATCGAAGCCAGCGTCTTCTGGTTGATGGCCGCGCCGGCGGCTTCCTGGGTCTTGCGTTTGGCGTTGAAGGCGATGCCTAAGCCCGCCTTTTTCAGCATCAGGATGTCGTTGGCGCCGTCACCGATGGCGATCACGCTTTCGAGGGTCACGCCTTCCTGCTGCGCGATCAGCTCGAGCAGGTCGGCCTTGCGCTGGGCATTGACGATCGAGCCCGTCACCCGGCCCGTGAGCTTGCCGCCCTCGATCTCGAGCACGTTCGTGTAGACGTAGTGCAGGCCGAGCTTCTCCTTGAGCTTCTCGCCGAAGTAGCTGAAGCCGCCCGAGATGAGCGCGATCTTGTAGCCCAGGCGCTTGAGCGTCTTGACGAGCACCTCGGCGCCGGGCGTGAGCGGGATCCTGTCGGCGAGCAGCTTCATCTCGCTTTCGCTCAGGCCCTTGAGGAGCTCGACGCGCTGGCGCAGGCTCTCGTCGAAGTCCATGTGGCCCTGCATCGCGCGCTCGGTGATCTCGGAGACCTGGCGCCCGACGCCGGCGAGCTTGGCCATCTCGTCGATGACCTCGACCTGGATGAGCGTCGAGTCCATGTCCATGACGACGAGGCGCTTGGCGCGCCGGTAAAGGTTCTCGCGCTGGACGGCGATGTCGACGGCCGGAAAGCGCGACGACACCTTGAGCAGGTCGTCCTTGAGCGCGCCGACGTCGATCTGGCTGTTCGTGTACGTGATGAGCTCGAGGCACGAGAGACCGCCTTCGTTGAGCTTGCGGATCGAGTCGATGTTCACCTTGCGGCGCGCGAGCACGGCGGCGATCGCGGCGACGTGCCTGGCCTGAAGATCCTCGCTCAGCAGCGTGATCGCGAACTGGGTGGCGGAAGAGCGCGCCGGAGCGTCGCCCTCGACGATGGTGAAGTCGAGGTTCACACCAAGCTCCTTGGCCTTGAAAAGCAGGTCTTTGAGCACGGCGACGTCGGCCGAGCCGTTTCCGACGAACTGGATGACGAGCGAAAGCGAAAGCAGCCCGTGGGTCACCGCCTGCTCCATGTCGAGCAGCCGCACGCCCTCGCGGTTGAGAATCTCGGTCAGGCCGGAGGTGATGCCGGGGGCGTCTCTCCCCGTGACCGTGACGATGACCTGCTTATTCTCATTTTCTTGCATACGGGTTCGTAGCGTATGAAACGCGCGCCTTCTTGGCAAGCATCGCTTTGTACTGCCGCGAAAGCATGACCGGATAGCTTTCACCCGTGAGCGAGGCCGAAAGCCGGCCGCTGTAAAAATCCCGCACGACCTGCTCGGTATCGAAGCTGTCGGCGACTCCCGTCGGCGCGTACGGCGAGCAGAGCTCGTCCCAGTGCCCGAGCAGCTCGCGCTTGACCTGACACTCGACGGCGAAGGCGTCGGCCTCGCCGCCCCGCACGCTGAGGCGGGCGCGCACGAACTCGGAGACGTCGGTGACCTCGCCGCGCAGGACCTTCGGCGACAGGCGCGTGGCGTGCGTGAGCTCGTGGGCGAGGTCGGCGACGTGCTCGATGTCGGGAAGCCGCTTCGTCAGGTGCACGCAAACCGCGTCCCCGAGCTGGCTGATGCCCGCCGGAGAGCGGCCCGGCGCCGCCACCGCGACGACCTGCGAGTACGAGACGCCGTCCCACTGGATCATGAGGTTGGCGAAAGAACCGTAGTGGCGGAGAAAGTCGGTGAGGATCGCGTGGCCCGCGCGCGACGAGCGCAGCCGGTTGAGCATGCGCGCGCGCTCGGCATCGGACAGCGCGTTTCCGGGGTCGCAGGCCCCCGCCAACGTGGCCGAGGGATTCGCGTAGCCGGGCTCGTCGCTCGCGCTCCCGAAGCGGCCGTAAGGCAGCTCGGCGCGGAGCTGCCCCGCCGCGATGAAGAGACAAAACGCCAAGCCCGCCGCCCAGTAGAGTCGCAAGATCATGAGGCTCTATCGGCCGGCGCGCGCACGGCGCTTAATATCCGGCAGCAGGCGGAAAATGCCCGCACCGGCCCCCGGCTAAATCCCCGAAAGCGCGCCTGTTTTTTTTGTGTTCGTGCGGGCGAGGCCCGCGCGGTAAAATATTGCCCGGGGGACCCTCGATGCTCGCAGTTTTCGCCAGCGCGTTCTGGCTCGTGCTCGCCGTCGCGACCGGACCGGTTTTCGCCGGCTTCGAGCTCGGGAAGGATGCAAGCGGCCCATCGGGCTCTTCGAGTGCCCCGGCCGAGGAGCCCCTCGAGTTTCCTTACGTCATGTTCGAGAGCAAGGTGTACGCGCCCAATCCGAAAACCGGTTGCCCGACGCCGCCCGGGCCGACCGAGATGAAATGGCTGCCCTGCGAAGCCGACTCGTACGAGGACATGTGCCGCCATCAGGACAAGCACAACAAGGAGGTCGCCGCCGCCAAGGCCGCGCGCGTCCGCCCTTACATGGACGCGGCCAACGAGCTCCTGCAAAAGGCTCGCGCCGAGGCGGCCAAACGCCTCGGGCCCGCGCCCGACAAGATCAAGGAGCCGGCCAAGTACGCTCGCTACGCGAAGGAGCGCGAGAGCCTCGCCGACCTGCTCTCGCTCAACGACCGGCTGGCGCTCTCGAAAAAGGTCATCGGCGACCTCGTGCCCACGCGCGACAAGGTGCTGGCGACCGTCGCGCGGGTGCGCCAGACGCTGCGCCGGGCGCTGGCCGACGCTCCGAAAATCAAGCCCTACGACTACATGCTGACGAAGATCCTCGACTGCAAGCTCTCGCTCAAGGTCGACCCGACGGTGCTCTGGGACAACGCCACGATGAACGCGAACGTGTCCGACACGTCGTTTCCCAAGATCAGCGAGCTCACGAGCGACGGCGAGAACATCATTCTCGTCGGCCAGCGCTCGGCGAGCCGCCGCACCGAGAAAGACGGCTTCGAGGTGCTCGTCAACCCGCTCGAGGAGGCGGAGTACAAGTGCAACCTCACGCTCACGCCCACCGTGTGGCTCGACTGCGTCGATGCCACGCCCCAGTGCATCCGCACGATCTTCCACGAGCTCGGCCACACGCTCAACTCGTGCCAGTTCTACTGGATGAACTCGGCCGCGAACACGATGCACGACGAGCTTAAGGACGCCAGCGTCGACTCGCTCAAGCACGCCGGCACGTACATGAAGTTTCTCGCCGACGAGAGCCTGGGCTTCGCCCGCACGCTCGTGCGCGCCACGGGCTGCCTGAGCGCCTTGTCGGCCCCGAAGGACGCCGTCGAGAGCGCGTGTCCCCGCGACCCGGCGGTGAGCGACGAGTACTTCAAGCATTGCGGCTCCGTGACGGGCGACCACGGCAACGCCCTGGAGGCGGCCGCCGGCTTTCCGGCGCAGTGGGACGAAGCCGAGGCCGACTTCTGGGCGGCGACCGGCATGGCCCAGTGGCTGACCGAGAACTACCCGTCGCAGCAGGAAAGAATGTCCGCTTTCTACGGCGTCTGGGCCGAGCATTGCGCGAGCATCGACAAGCTCGGCGAAGAAAGCGCGGAGAGCGAGCTCTTCTCGAAGGTGAAGTTCGCCGGCAAAGCCGAAGCCGGCAAGAGCGAGGGCGGGAACGGCTGCCTGGCCAAGACGAAGGCTCCCACCAAGGCCCTGGCCTGGAACGACACGCATCAGAGCCGCGCCCTGCGCGCCAACCGCAACTACATGCGCAACTCGGACCTGCGTCGGGCGCTCGGATGCACGGCGAACCCCGAGATCCCCCTCACCTGCTCACCGATCCACTAACGGCGACGGAGGCGCTTGCGGGCGTGGCCCAGGAGCGGCGGGCCGAAGACGAAAAAGGCGGCGAGCAGCGCGAAGGCCGAGCACGCCTGGGCGAAAACGTCGCCATGCCGCGAATAGAACGTCTCGATGGGTTTCTGGCCCGCGCCCGGAAACGAAAGCGTGGTGTCGATCGAGGCCGTCTCGAAGAGCCGCGTGCTGTAGCGCATCTCGCCGGTGATGTCGACGATCGTGGACACGCCGGTATTCGTCGAGCGGATCATCGGCCGCCGCAGCTCGATGCTGCGCGGGACGGTCAGCAGAAGGTGCAGCCACGGCTCTCCCGTGCGACCGAACCACGAGTCGTTGGTGATGTTGAGCAGCGCGTCCGCGCCCTGCGCGACCGCGCCCCGCGAGTGCTCCGGAAAAATCCCCTCGTAGCAGATCTGGGGCCCGAGCTTCACGCCCTTGACCTCGAGCGTGATCGGCCCCGGCCCGCGCCCGAAGTCGGCGATCACCGGCACGATGCTCGTGATCAGGGGGCTCAGCGGCCCGAGCGGCACGTACTCGCCGAAGGCGAGCAGGATCGACTTCCGGTAGCTGCCCGCGAGCTCGAACGGCGGCTTGAGCAGGAAGGCCGTGTTGTAGTCGCGCTTGCCCACCGAGCTGTAGGCGCCGAAGAAGATCGGCGTGCGGGTCTCGGCGACGAACTCCTTCATCCACGCGTCGCGCGCGGCGCCGCTGTTGTTGGCGGCCGCGTCGGTCAGGTGCGTGTACAGGAACGGATAGGACGTCTCGGGCCAGACCACCAGATCCGGGTGAAAATGCGAGATCGAGTCGAGCGAGGCGTCGCGGTACGCGTCGAGCACCTTCTTGACGGCGGGCTCGTAGCCCGACTCGCTCGCCAGCTTGTCGACGTCGCCGATGTTGCCCTGGATGACCGACACCTTGAGCTTGCGCGTCCAGGTTTTCTCGAGCGCCGTGAGCTCGGCCATGCGCCCGCGGCCCCAGGAGTCGACGGCCGCCAGCGCGACGGCGACGACCGCCAGCGCGACGACCGAGGCGACGGGCCCGGCGAGCGCGTCGTGGCGGGGCTTGATGCGCGCATAGCGCACGATGAGCGAGGCGCCGGCCAGGTTCACGATCACGAGCGGCAGCGTGAGGCCGTGCAGCCCGACGTATTCGATCGCCTGAGCGACGGGCAGCCAGTTGTAGAGAACGTGCCCCAGGGTGTTCGGAAAGATCTTCGGGTACAGGAAATCGACGCCGATGTACACGAGGGGCAGCACGACGAACGTGAAGGCGGCGCGCGCAAGCGGCCTGCGGAGCTTCGCGGCGGCCTGAAGCAGCCCGTACGCGAGCAGCGCGAACGCCAGGAACTGGATCTCGCCGAAGGTCGAGTAGGCCAGCAGGATGAGCAGCCCCACGATCCAGGGCAGCCCCCCGAACTCGACGGCCACGAAGGCGACGAAGTTGAAGCCGAGCACGATGAAGAAAACGGAATGGACCGCCCCCATCCACGCGACCTCGCGCCACGAGCGCGCATAGACGAGGCCGAGCAGGAACGGGATCATCCCGACGAAGCCGAGCCACCACACCGACCAGGGCGGAAAGCTCAGCACGAGCAGCAAGGCGCTCAGGAAGCCGGTGAAGGCGAAGCGCCACGGCACGTGGCGCAAAAACGTCGTCAGTCGATGGCGTAGGTTCTGGATGCGGCGTCGCACCCGGATATTGTCGCCACAACCGCGCGCAAATTCAATTGACGATTAGCGCTTCGAAACCGTTGCTTTGGACGAGCTGGCCGGGCGCTTGAGCTTCTTGGAGGCCACCTTCGAGATGGGGCCCTTGTGAAGCGGCGCCGAGAACGGCTTGACCGTCTCGGTCTTGCTCGACTGCGCCGCGATCAGCTTGTTTGCGCTCGGGGCGCCCTTGTCGCGGTCGAGCAACGCCAGCGCGGCGTACGCGTTGACCTTGCCGCCCGAGAAGACCTTGTCGCGAAGCGAGGGAAGCTTGTCGGCCGAGGCGCGCACGAGGTCGCGCACCTGCTCGGGATGGAGCGAGCGGTTCTTCGAAAGCAGGAGCGCGGCCAATCCCGTCACGAAGGCCGTGGCCTGGCTCGTGCCCGACATGTAGGCGTACTTGCCGCCCGGGACGGTGCTCAGGATGTTCTCGCCGGGCGCCGCGACGTCGACGCGCACGTGGCCCCAGTTCGAGCTCGGCAGGAGCTCGTTGTGGATGTTGATAGCCGACACGCACACGATGTTGTCGAGGCGGTAGGCGCAGGGATAGTAGAAGTTCTCGGGCAGGTCCGAGTTCTGGCGCTCGTTGCCGGCCGCGGCGACGAGCAGGATGCCCTTCTCGCGAGCGCGCTTGAGCGCGGCGAATTCCTCAGCGGAGAACTCAGGACCGCCGCCGCTGTAATTGATGATGTTGGCGCCGTGGTCGATGGCCCAGTTGAGCGCCTTGATGCTGTTCTTCAAGTTCTCGGCGCCCGTGTTCTTTTCCGAGTAATACTTCACGGCCATGATCGAGACCTTGTGCGCGACGCCCGAGATGCCCGCCTTCGAGTTCAGCGCGGCGCCGAGGATGCCGGCGACGTGCGTGCCGTGCGAGTGGTCGTCGATCGGGTTCGGCTTGTTGGCGACGAAGTCCCAACCATAATTGTTGGTACCCTTCTCGTGCCAGAGGTTCGGCTTGATGTCGGGATGATTGGCGTCGAGGCCCGTGTCGATGACGGCGACGACGATGTCGCGCGAGCCTTCTTCGAGCTTCCAGGCATCCACCGCGTGGATGTGCGAGTTGCCGACGGTGTTCTCGAGGCCCCAGTTGCGGAGCTGCGGAAGCGAGGCGACGCTTCGGTCGAGGCTCATGAAAGGCGAGGCTACAATGAGAGCCGCGGGCAGTGCCGCGAGCAGCGCGAGGAACTTAACTTGGTACTTCAACTTCAACATGTATCGCATTGTCCTTACTTAAGCTGTGCCGGCCCGGGGAGCGGGCCCTTACCCTCTACTTCAGCAAAGTAAATGCCAAACGATAACATGAAGCCCGAATCGCAAATCAACGTTTTTTTAGGGTTTAATTCGCCCCCCTCCCCCAAAGTCTAGACACCCCCGTGTCCAGGCAGTTTACACCTGCCAACGCCCTTGCTTAAAAACCAACACGCGCCCCTCCGACGTAAGTGCCCGTTTCCCGGCAGCCCCGACCACGCGCGCGGCTTTGGCACCCCGCTTGCTTTATTTCAAGCAGAGAAGAGTTGAGTCGCAGGCGTGTCCCTTTTGAGCACGCCGTTGGAGAGAGAGATGAAAAAAGAATTTCAGGTCACCCTTGGTAAAGTGCTCGCGTTGGTCGCCGCCGCGCTCGTGTTCGGCTGCGCTCCCCCGCCACCGGCCTCGCCCGTCACCGCCGACCGGGCGGCAGCGATGAGGTCGGCCTCGAGCTCCGCCGCGCTCGTCAACGGCGGCGCCAGCGGCTCGTGGACGTGCCCGAGCAGCCCCAACGTCCTGCTCAAGGATAACATCTCGATCAACGGCACCTGGGACTACACCGGAGCCGACGACTATAAGGTCTGCGTGGCCTCGGGCAGCGGCTCGAGCCCCACGGCGTTCAAGGTCACGGGCAGCACGGCCTCGCGCCTGCTCTGCATCTACCCGATGCACGCGGGCTCCTCGGGCGCGCCGAAGCTCGTCGCCTCACCCCAGTGCTACTCGGTGACCGGCGCGGCGATCCTACCCAACTTCGCCACGCCTTCCGCCACGATCAACTACATGCTGATCGTCGACGGCAATTTCACCGAGGCGATGGACAGCTGCTTAAGCGACACGACCTCGTGCCCAGCCCACTCCGAAGGCTTTATTCAGTGAGTTGATGCCGCGACGGAAGTGCTGCACCAACCCCTGGTCCAGGGTGGGAAAAGCGAAGACCACCTCGAAGCGCTTGTCGCAGACGACGATCATAATGAACTCGTCGATCTCCTCGATCTCGCCCTCGGCAAGCGTGCGACCGGCGATGAACGTGCAAAACTCGTTTCCGTCCTCGTCCCTCAGGCGCCAGACCTCGTCGGGGTCCTCGACGGTCGGCTCGACGAACCCTTCGAAGCGCTCGAAAAGCTCCCGCGGGATGTCACCCGCCTGGCGAAGCTCGGCGTAAAGGCGCTCGAGCGTGGTTGGTGGGCTGGGTGGAAGCTGCTGCTCCTGGATATGCGAACCTTCGAAGTCGGGCTCCGGCAGCGCGGCGACCTCCTCGGCCAACTGCTCGATCGACTCTCCGTTCACCCGCAGCTCGTTGCCGCGGCGGTACTCGTCGACGAGATCCTCGTCGCGCGTGACGAAGCCCAGGAAAACAAAGCTCGGCACCCCGTCGATCGCCAGGCAGACCACGACATAGCTCACCCGATCGTCACCGTTGCGGAAATGCGCGACGAAGGTGAAATGCCGCTCCCCCGTCTCGGTCGTCTCGAGCCACACCTCATCGGGGTCTTCGAGCGCGAGCTGGCGGTAATGCTGGTATCGCAGCGCCTCGACGTCGGAGAAGTCCATCTCCGAGCGCAGCTTGCGGTACTCCTCTTCCATGAACTCGACGGTCGGCTGGAAATAGTCCCGGATACAGTCTTCCGAGCAAAAGCAGCGCCCGAGCTCTTTTTCGACGAAGAGAATCTTCTCGATGTCGCTCAGGCTCACGCGGCAATTTGCGCAGTAATCGGAAAACCTTAGTTCTTCCAGAGACCTACCCCCTATGGTTCCATTGTACAGACTTATGACTATGCGTGTCAAATTTAGAGCAGCCCACCCAAGGGGTTGAAATTGAGGGGATCTTTTGCCTTTTATGACGCACTGCGCTTTGAAAGCAGCCCGGACGTCACGTACCCTTTTCTTAAGGGGTCTTATAGGATTTGAGACCCAGGCCCGCATCAGGTGGAAAAGGAGAGCCACATGATCTACGTGAATCAGAAGCAGCTGGATCAGGTCGAGTACTTGATCGAGCAATCGTGTCGCGGACACCACGTCCTTTTCGACGCTGAAATCATTCGGCAGGCTTTTTCGAAAGCACAGAAGGAAGAGCTCGAAGAGGACGATGAGAGCTCGCAAGAGACCATCGAGAAACACATCGAGAATCTCATCCTGCAGCCCACCCTCGTCTCGAAACGCGCCTACCTGGAAAACCTCACCATCGACACCCGCGACCGCGTCGTGCGCACCTACTTCTCGATCGTCGAGAACAATCTTTTTGAAGCGCTGAAGTTCAGCCAGTAGTAACCCGGTTCGATTGGAGATTTTGACGTGGCAATAGACTCGGTGGGCGGTGGCTCACGAGACCCGAACGAGGCCCTCCGCTCGAAGCGCCTGCAGGAAGAGCGCGCCGCCACGCTCAAGGCCGCCGAGGAGCGCCGCGAGCAGGAGCTCGAGCGCCTCGTCAAGAGCCGCACCGAAGACCTCGTCAACATCGCCGAGAACCAGACCCGCGAGATCGCCGCCAAGCAGGCCGAATCCGACAATCGCGTCGAGATCGCCAAATCGGTGGCCGAAAACCGGGCGCGCTCCTTCGAGGCCGAGAGCCAGAAGATGACCGACGAGGCCAAAAAGCAGTTCGAGGCCAAGGCGCGCCAGCTCCAGAACAGCACGAAGGAGCTCGACACCCAGCGCACGCAGCTGCTCAAGTCGCACGAGGGCGCGATGGAACGGATCCGCTCGAGCTCGGCCGAGGGCGAGGCGCGCGCGCGCCAGCAGGGCCAGCGCGAGTCGGCCCTCGCCCACATCAACGCCGTCAGGCGCATCGAGGAGCTCAACGAGCGCGGCGAGGCGGAGGCGGCCAAGCTCGGCGACGAGATCGAGGAGACCAAGCGCACGATCGTCAACGAAGGCGCGCGCAAGCTCGCCACTACGAAGCAGAACTACGACGACTTCGTCAATCAGGTCGACAAGCAGATCGATCTGACCAAGCGCTCGGGTGAAGAGCAGATCCAGCGAAGCCGAGAGCAGCTCAACGCGAACGAGCAGCGCCTGAGCCTCGACGCCGACGCGCGCGCCGAGCGCCTGAACCTCGACAACCAGCGCATGCTCGCGCGCCAGCACGCCGAAGGCCAACGCAAGTTCATGGAGACCCAGTACGAGAGCAACCGCGAGCTCTCCGACGTCAACAAGCACAACAAGGACCAGATCCGCGGCGCCCAGAACAAGGCGTCGTTCGCGATGGCCACGATCCAGACCGAGGCCGAAACGCAGGAGGCCATCGCCCGCCAGTCGTACGCCGCGCAGAAAAAGGCGCTCACCGAGAATCGCGACAAGGCCATCGTCGACTCGAGCAAGGCCAACGAGGCGCTGCAGAAAAAACTCCAGTCCGAGTACGAGCTCAAGTCGAAAACCTTCTCGCAGCTGCGCGACCAGCAGATCATCTCGCAGCTCGCCGCCGACGAGTCGCAGATCAAATACCACCGCGACGAGGGCAAGCGCCAGCTCAACGCCCAGGTCGCCGACACCGCCGAGAAGCTCGCGAGCCACGGCACGAAGGCGGCCGACGCGTTCTACCACGTCCACCAGATGGGCGCGCGCGTCGAGGACAACGAGCTCGAGACGGTCATCCGCGTTCCCGTCGCCGAGCACGAGCAGGACAACCTGCGCATCTCGCTCCAGCACAACAGCATCACGGTGAGCGGCACCCGCCGCTTCCAGGACAAGGTCAAGCTCGAGGACGGCCACCAGGCCACGTCCAACCAGTACCAGAGCTACACCGAATCGTTCCCCGTTAAGGGGAAACTCGATCAGGCCAACATGACCCGTGGTTATGCTGATGGCGTCGTTACGTTTCGTATTCCCAAGGGATGATGAAAAAACCCGCTCCGGCGGGCGCACGAGGGTGCGCGGCTGAAACTTGGTGATCTTGATCTCGCCGAGATCTTCGGCGCGCCAAACGCGAGAGTCAGACGTGATGTTCTGGGCGACATCGTTGCTCTCGGGAGCGTTCTGCGACTTTTTGTAAAGCTGGTAAATGTTCGTGTAGACGAAACCGACGTTCTGGGACTTATCACGGGTGGCTGACATGTGGGGACTCCTCCTGCTGCAACTGAAACAACGACAACTACGACTTCAACTGACGCTGCTCTACTTGGGTACCGGCTTTCCACCGGTGCAGCGCGCTCTCGGTTCTAGATAAAGCAACGAGGGTGCCAAACCCTGATTGGAATCCAGCAGCCCGCAACCCCGCGAAATCACGCCCGCCCCACTCCCGGTCGGCCCCAAAGGGCGTGTATAGTTTTTAAGCACATGGTGTACGGCCGACACCCCGCCCCCCTCGGAACGGGGTAAACCATACCCAGGTGAGCCAGCCGGGCCAGGCGCCGATAAGTAAACCAGCATATGTCGGCCGCTGAAAAACTCGTACCGTCGCAGGAACCGCTCACCGAAGCCCAGCGCCTGGCTGCCGCCATTGACCGCTATTACGCGAACATCTCGCGGCTGACCCTCGAGTACGTCCCGGTGAACCTGGACCTCATCATCCTGCACAAGATCCCGGACGTGGCCCTGTTCCTGCCCCAGGCCGGAACCCAGCCGGTCCAGTACAGCCCGTTTCGCGGCAAGGGCATGTACGTGAGCCAGGCCGAGCTCGACACGCTCGCGGCCAACGGCCTCACCGAGCTTTATATCCAGCGCGTCGACGTGCCGGTTTTCACGCAGTACGTGGAAAGCGTGCTGGGCGAGCTCGACACGATCTCGCCCATGGCCGACGACCAGAAAGTCGGCCTGCTGCGCTCCTCGGCCATCCACGTGATGGGCGACATCTTCAACGCCCCCACTCCCGAGAACATCCAGCGCGGCGTGAAGGCCGTGTCCGGCTTCGTCTACGTGCTCATGCGCGACCCCAAAGCCTACCAGCTGCTGCTCTCGCTTTCCTCGCACGACCACTACACGCTCCAGCACTCGGTGGGCGTGGCGACGACGGCGATCATCCTCGCCAAGAAATTCGGCGTTAACGACGAGGCAAGCCTCATCGAAGCGGGAGTCGGCGGCCTGCTCCACGACATCGGCAAGACGAGCGTGCCCAAAGAGATCATCAACAAGAAGGGACCGCTCGACGAGACCGAGTGGGCCTTGATGAACTACCCGATGGGCCTGAGAGGCGAGCAGATCTCGCTGTACGCCAAGATCGTCACGCTTTGCGACATCTACAACGCGATCACGACCGATCGCTCGTACTCGCAGGCCAAGCCCCCGTTCGAGGCGTTCAAGCTCATCAAGGACAAGCTTTCGCACAAGATCGACCTGAAGCTGTACGAGGCCCTGGTGCAGATCTACGGCGGCAAGACGACTTGACGGCTAGCCGCCTCTTCCACTACCTCGGAACCCCGAAATGGCGTTTGCAGAACGCCCGGTCGTCGTCGGTGATGGCATGCCCCTTGGCCTTCATGCAGCCGAGACAGCTCGCCTCGGAGGTCTTCGTCGCGGGGCCCGAGCAGAGCTGGGTGCACGAGTAGACCTCGTCGGTGGGATCGTCGTAGCGGTGGCCGTTGTCTCCGAGCTTGAACAGCGCCAGATGCATCGACTCATGGAAGATGAGCGGCGCAAGCGACGGCTCGGGCGCGTAGACCGGGTAGTTCTTGACGTGCGCCTCGATGCGCTCGTCGCGCGTGGGCAGCGCGCGAATTTCCGAGGGGCTCACCTCGAACTGCGGCGCGAGCTTGCGGAACTCCGCGTGCGTCGTCGGATCGGCCAGGCCGAGGACCAGACCCGTCGAGATGCCAGGCTGCGTCCAGGCGTTGTCGCGGGTCGAGGAGTCGGTGATCTTCTGCGAGCGCGCGGCGGCCGTTCGCAGGGCATAGATCGCCGCGACGCCGCTCTTCTCGTCGCCGCAGCTTTCGAGGTCGATGCGATAACCGCTTGGCACGTGCAGGACGTTGTCGCTCGTGTCGACGCACGAGAGGCCGGCATCGAAGATCGCCGCCGACTTGCCCACGGCAAGCAGCGGAGCGCGCGCGGTATCGACGCAGTCGGCGCCCTTGGAGCTCGAGCCCTTCTGCGAGCACAGGCATTTGGCGTAGTCTTTCGTGGGGTCCGACGCGAGCACGGGCGCGGCCTGCCCCGGCTTGAGGTCGGTCTTGCGGACGTCGTCGTGGCCCGGGATAAAGCGATCGACTCGCGTTCCGACGAGCCGGCCGCCGCGATACTCCCTTTCGGTGATCGTCTTGCCGGTGGCCAAGTAGGTCACGCGCGACTCGATCCGGTATTCGGGCGCGAGCGTCGCGTCGCGGACGATCAGGAGCGTGGTGCGCCCCTGCTCGTCGAACTCGCGATGCACCACTTGCCCGCTGCCCAATCGCACGTCGGTGAAAGAGGTCTCGAAAAGCGTCTCGAAATCGGCTCCGGGCCCGGCCCCAGGCCCCGCCCATAAAAGCTGAGCCGTGAGCAACGCGAGCAGCGCAAGCGCTGCTGAAAAACCTGCTGTCATATCGTCTCTCCCCACCCCTTGAGAAAGAGCAAGCGGCATGCCCGCGCAAACGCGCGAACTCACTGAGGGCACGGTCGCGCAGGACCGCGAGCTGGCTTTACGGTGCCCAAACCCTGCGCAGTCTAGCTCTTCTCTTCCGAAGAGTGGCTGCCCTTCACCGACTTCTTGTCGAAGTCGACCTCGACGCTGACCTTGATGCGATGGCCTTCGAGGAACTTCTTGGCTTCGGCGGCGATGTCCACGCGCGCGAGCACTTGGGCGGCCTCCTTGGCGAAGGTCGACAGGAACTCGGACTTGGTCTTCTGGGCGTTCTCGAGAAACCCGCCCCAGAGCTCCTTGGGGAGCTTCATCTCGGAGAGGTACGAGCGCACCGACTCCTCCGTGAGAAAGATCGTGCCCACGCCCGTGAGGACGATTTTCTTCATCGCCTCGGCCAGCTGCGATTTAATGTCGTCGGCGCCCATGGTTCACCTCGATTTGGTGCGCTTCTCGAAGCTGTCGAGCATCTTCGGAAGCGACGATTTGACGAGACCGTTGAGGATCATGCCCGGCACGTAGATCTTGAAGTCGAGCGCGAGCGAGTAGGTCACCTCGGTGCGTCCGCCGCCCACGTCTTTCAGCGTCCACGAGCCGGAGTTGGCCTTGAGGATGTTGCTGTCGACGAGCTCCCAGCGCATCCCGCCCGGGCCCTGCTCGAAGTGGTCGAGGGTGTAGGTGATGTCCTTGCTCAGGAGCTGGATGCCGTACTCGACGCGCGCCTTGCCGGCCTCGCGAGAGAGGATCTTCACTTTCTGGGCGCCGTCGACGAACTCCGGGTACTTCGCGTAGTCGATGATCGTCTCCCAGAGCTTGTCGCGCGGGACCGTCATCTCGACCGTCTTTGAAGCCTCTGCCATGGTGGCTCTCCTTGTCCGGTTAGAACCGCGGTTTGAGATCGAAGTGGTGCTCGGCCTCGATGTGGCGGATCGTGCCGCTCTCGGAGCGCATGACCACCGAGTGGGTGAGCGCGCCGCCGCCGGTGAAACGCACGCCGTCGAGAAAGGTGCCCGTCGTCACGCCCGTGGCGCAGAACATCACGTTGCCGCTGGCGAGCTCGTTGATGCGAAAGATGCGGTTGGGATCGGCAACGCCCATCGTCTTGGCCCGGTCGATCTCGGTCTGGTTGCGCCACTTGAGGCGGCCCTGAAAGTCGCCGCCCACGCAACGAAGCGCCGCCGCCGCGATCACGCCTTCCGGCGCGCCGCCCGTGCCCATGAGCACGTCGACGCCGCTTTCCGGCTTGCAGGTCGCGATCGCCGCCGAAACGTCGCCGTCGCCGATGAGCCAGATGCGGCAGCCGGCGCGGCGCACCTCCTCGATCAGCTCGGCGTGGCGCGGGCGATCCAGGATGATGACCGTGAGGTCTTCGAGACGCTTCTTCTTGGCGCGCGCGATCTCGCGCAGGTTCTGCGTCGGCGTGGAGTCGAGGTCGATCGCGCCGCGAGCGTCACCGCCCACCGCGATCTTTTCCATGTACGTGTCGGGCGCGTGGAGGAACTTGCCTTCTTCGGCGATCGCGATGACCGCGATCGAGTTCGGGCCGCCGCGCGCGCAGATCGTCGTGCCTTCGAGCGGGTCGAGCGCGAGATCGAGCCTGGGGCCCTGGCCCGTGCCGACCTTCTCGCCGATGTAGAGCATCGGGGCCTCGTCGCGCTCGCCTTCGCCGATGACGACCTTGCCGTCGAACTGGATCGAGTTCATCATCCGGCGCATCGCATCGACCGCCGCCTGGTCCGCCTGCTTCTCGTCGCCACGACCCATGAAGCGGGCGGCGGCCAAGGCGGCCATTTCAGTCACGCGAACGAACTCCATCGCAAAGTTGCGGTCCATTGAAAACCCTCCGGTAAAAGTACTTTAAGTACTACTACTTTCCGGCGGGATTTTCGAACTTTTTCAGGAGCAGGTCTTTGAGGCGCGGCTCGAGCGGGGCGGCCTCCAGGATGCCTTTAGCCCATTGCGTCTTCTCGGCGTCGATCTTGGCATCGAGCGAAAGGTCGATCTGCTCGAGCTTGACCGGCTCCTCGGCGAGCAGCATGTCCTCGCGCCGCTCTTTTCCGCACGACTGGCAGACCCCGGTCGAGAACTTGTCGCTGTGCTCGGTCCAGCTCCAGTAATAGTTCGAGAAGAACACCTCGACCTTGCCCACGTCGCCGCGGTCATTTAGCCGCAAAAGCAGATCCGTGTTGCACACGCCGTGGTACCAGTAGTCGGCCAGCGGCAGGCGCTCGCGCACGAGCTGCAGGCTCGAGCCCAGCCGGCGCGGGCTCAGCGCGCGCAGCAGCACCGACCGGGAATAGGTGCTCACCGCCTCGACCTTCAGCGCGGCGCGGTCGCCGTAATAGCCGATGAGCCGCGGGGTGATCTCGATCGAGTCGGGATGCAGGTTGAGGATGCCCTGGATGATCGTGCCCGGCGTCCAGTACTTCTCGTCGATCTTGATGGAAAGACCGCTCATCGAGAGGTCGTAGACGGGAAAGATACGGCCGGTGCGCGTCTCGCGGAACTGCTCGCGCGAGAGCAGAAAGCGCGGGTGGCGGCGCCGCTCGAGCAGGCGAAGGTTGGCTGCCGACCCTTTCGGGGAAGCGCTGCCGTTCGAAGCCTCGGAGCCGGCCGAGCCGTTGTTCGACTTCTTTTTTGTCGACCCCTTCGCCGACGCCTTCGGCGACGACGACTTCGGGGAGACCTTCTTGGTCTTGCTGCCTGGAGGCTTGGTCATCTGATGTTATAGATTTTAACGGGCTTTTTGCTTTTTGTACTCTTCTTCAATGTAACCGCGGAAGTTTTTCGTGGCAACGCCTAACACGATCTCCGAGACCGGCTTGAAGACGAGCGCGACGAGGGTAGGCAGCATTTGCTTCGCGTGCGGCAGCTCCCCCTTGGCCACGGCCAGCGTCCTGCCGCTCTTGTCCCAGAGATACGCATCCACTTTGAATCCGGTCATGTCGCCGCGAACGATCGTGTAACGGATGACGTCCCAATACTGCTGGTCGACTTTCACCCACGAGTGCATGCGCAGGCCGTGCGTCTCGCCGATCATCTCGATCGTTTTCGTCGCCGGGTCATAGTCGAATTTTTTGATCGCCGACGACATCTTCGGGTACAGCGTGAAGTCCATCATCTGAGGACGCGCATAGTCGAGCGGCGTGCGAACCAGCACCGCGTTGACGAAGGCGAAGTCGTCGTCATTCCATTGCGAATTCGTAATGATGTCGTAATCTTCGACGACCTTATTGATGCTCTTCGGCTTGAGCAGCTGCTCGAGCGGAGGCTTTACATCGCTGGGAGCCGAAGACGGCGTCGCGGGAGCGCTCGGAGTCGGGCTCGGCGATGCGGTAGCGAGCGGCGCCGACGGCGCTTTGGCCGCCGCCCCCTGCGGGAGCGGCGCGGCTTTTTTCTTCGCGGCGGGCGCGGCCGCGAGCCCCGCGCAGGCGAGCAGCACGACGAAGGCGTTTGAATATCTGGAGCTATTCCACACGCTTCGTAATATACACAGGATTGGAAAACCAGATGACTGAAAAAGAGCTCGATTACAACACGCTGGCCAACAAGCTCACCGCGATCCGCATCGCGTTCGTCCCGCTCGTCGTGCTCTGCCTGTTCGAGGATTCGCTGCGCGCGGGCGTGGCCGCGGGCATCTTCTTCGGC
>JACQAX010000156.1 GCA_016194795.1 Deltaproteobacteria bacterium
CGATCGCGCGCGCGAAGTCGACGCGCGCGAGCTGCGTGGCGCCGGCGACGTTGTAGATGCCCCGCGAGCCGCGCGCCAGCAGCTCGACCGTCGCCTTCGCGAGCTGCCGCGCCCAGACCGGATTGGCCAGCTGGTCGCTCGGAACGCGCGTCGGCTTTCCCTCGCCCCAGAGCGCGAGCATCTGCATGAGAAAATTCTTCGAGCCCGGCAGGTAGTCGTAGACGCCGGTCGTTCGCAGGATCAGCGAGTCGGGCGCATGCCGCTCGAGCCACTCCTCGACGAACGCCTTCGAGCGGCCGTAGGCGCTGACGGGGCTTCGCGGCGAAGTCTCGGGATAGAAGCCGCGCTCGCCGTCGAAGACGTAGTCGGTGCTGTAAAACGCGATGCGCGCGCCGAACCCGTCGCGCGCCCATTTCATCACGGCGGCCGTATTGCGCTCGTTGACGCGCTCGCAGCGCGCCGGATCGGTCTCGCAGGCGTCGACGTTGGTGAACGCCGCCGCGAAGACGAGCGCCGTGCGTCGCCCGCGCGCCAGCGCGGAGGCCATGGCGGCGAGCTGCCGCTCGACCTCGGGCGTCTCGCTCTCCAGATCGAGCGCGGCCCATTTCACGCGCGCGCCCCATCTCAGCGCGTCGGCGGCGATCGTCGTCGCCAGCGGGCCCGCAGGCGCCCCGGTGCCGCCGATGGCGCGCGAGGTCGCCACGATCGCCAGGCCCTCGTGCTCCAGCAGCAGCTCGAGCACGCGATGCCCTACCTGTCCCGTGCCACCGACCACCACCACCTGTTCGAAGGGCAGAGTTATCTTTTCCACGATGTCTTTCCCTGGTACTTTGATTTTCGAGGCAAAACCATGGGAAAGCAAACCGGCAGATTCTCGCTCGCAAGCCTGGGACGCCAGTACCGGGCTCCGCTCGCCGCGCTCGCGCTCGCGGGCGCGCTGCTCGCGCTCGACCACCGCGTCCGCTCCGGCGACGGCGACGCGTACGGCCTCGGAAACCGCGAGCTCGAGGCCGGTCGTTTCGAGTCCGCCGTGCGTGCGTACAGCGCGGCGCTGCGCGCGAATCCGGCAGACTCTGCCGCGCGCCTCGGACTGGGACGCGCCTACCAGGCGCTCGGCTGGGCGGAGGAAGCGCTCAAAGAGTACGAGATGTCGGCGACGCGCGCGCAGGAGACGCTCAAGCAATCTTATCTGAGCCTCTCGGCGCTGTCCGAGAAGCTGGGAAACCGGGAAGAGGCCAAGCGCTACGCGCGGGCGGCGCAAGAGCTCAGGCCTCAGTAAGGAAGCTTCTCAATCGAGAAGCTTGCGAACGGCTTTCTTGAGCTGCGAGCGCTCGTTGGTCTTCGCTTCGCGGAAACGGTCGGCGAGCGAGCTGAGCAGCGAGAAGTCTTCCTGCGAATGCTCAGGCCCGAGCACGATCGAGCGCGCCTGGACGCCGGCAGCCTTCGAAACGCGTTCCTGCATCTCGCGCATGACGACGTTCACGATCTCGCCCTTTCTGATGCCGAGGATGTCGGCGAGCTTCTTGATCTTCGCGCGCGGGAGGGGAGAAACGCCGCGCTCGATGTTGCTGATCGACTGCGCCGTCTTGAGGCTGAGCAACCGAGCGACATCGGCCTGGCTGAGGCCTTTTTTCTCACGGAGCTGCTTGATGAATGATCCGACGTGTTTGCCCATAGACCAGTCGGTATAACACCGTTTTCCGGAAAGGCGCAAGCCGTTACAAATTTTATATATTTGATTGGTCCGGAATTCAGGCCGGGCTCGTCGGTCCCGAGCGCCCACCGTCGGAGAGCACCTCGACGACGCTGCGATACACCTGGGAAGGCGTCAAATCTTTCATGCATCTCATCCAATCCGGCTGGTCACACTCGTTTTTGTAACAAGGCGCACAAGCCGGTCGACCGACGAGCTTGCGGCCCAGCCCGTAGAGATCGACCTCCTGCTCGCAGGTCGAGCCGAAGAGAACCACGGTCGGCGTCTCCGTCGCCAGCGCGAGATGCATCGCCAAGGTGTCGCCGGTGACGACCAGGTCGCACTGCTCGAGAAGACCCGCGAACTGGCGGATCCCGAAACCGCAGCCCGGATAGTGCGCCACGCCCTTGAGCTTGGAGGCCAGGCGCTTGTTGCGAGCGTCTTCGTCCTCGCCTCCCAGCAGGAGAATCCTCGCCTTGCTCTTCTTTTTGAGCTGGCGGGCGAGCTCCAGGAAATACTCCTCGAGCCACTGCTTCGTGCGAAAAACCCGACCGGCGCCCGTGTTGAGGCCGATGATCGGCGGGCGCACGACGCCTTTTTTGGATTCCCAGCGCAGCCGCTTCAGGATGAAGCGCGCGGCCTCGCGGTCCGGCTCGGTGAGCGTGAAGTCGTAGGGGTCCATCGGCCGCGGGATCGCGAGCTCGGAGCACTGGTAGGTCACTTCCTGGTAGCTCTTGTCGTTCTTGTTGAACTTGAGGTCGTCGGACATGCCAAGGTCGAAGCAGTATTCCGACGCGGCGTTGATCGGCGCCATCTGGCCCTGGGGGTTCATGTGGAAGCCGAACTTCTTCTTCGCCTTGATGAGAGTCGCGAGACCGATGGCCGCGTCCTCCTTGTCGTAGCAATGCATCTCGTCGAACTCCTCGGCGAGCAGGCGCAGGACGCCGCCGCCATCGGGCTGGTCGACGTAGACGAGGCGGTTGATGCGCGGGCAGGTGTCGAGCATGTCCTTGGCGTTGCGCTTGGTGACCCAGGTGATGTGCGCGCGAGGATACTTGCGCCGGAAAGCGTAGAGCACCGGCGTCGTGCGCATGACGTCGCCAAGGGCGCCGAGCTTCACGATGACGATCTTGCGTTCCCACGGCTCGTACTCGTCGCAGCGATCACAGGTTTTTTTGGCGACGCAGGGCTTGTACCCGCGAAATTTGATGCAGTCGAAATTGTACTTGGCCATGCAATAAATTAATGTTTGATGGAGCTTATAGGACTCTATGAAGACTGTCATCATGATTCCCACGTACAATGAGAAGGACAACATCGGCCGCCTGATCGCCGACATCCTGGCTCTTCGCGTGGACGGGCATGAGCTGCACGCGCTGGTCGTCGACGACAACTCTCCGGACGGCACGAGCCCGCTCGTCGAGGCGATCGCGGCCAAGGAGCCGCGGGTCCATCTGCTGACCCGCAAAACCGAGCGTGGGCGCGGCTCGGCGGGAATCGCCGGCTTCAAGAAGGCACTGGAGCTCGGCGCGGATTTCGCCGTCGAGATGGACGCCGACTTCTCGCACGACCCGAAATATCTCCCCGCGCTCATCAAGACCTGCGAGCGCGAGGCCGACGTCGTGCTGGGCAGCCGCTTCGTCAAGGGTGGCTCGGACGACGACCGCGGGCCGTACCGCCAGCTCGTGACCAAAGCCGCCGGAATCTACGTGCGCACGCTGCTGAGCCTGAAAGTGAACGACGTCTCGAGTGGCTACCGCTGCTTTCGTCGCTCGGCGCTCAAGAGCATCGATCTCGACCACCTCATCTCGACCGGTCCTTCGATCGTGACCGAGATCCTCTACAAGTGCTCGGTGAAGGGGATGCGCATCGCCGAGGTGCCGATCGTGTTCATCGACCGGCGCCTGGGCGAAACGAAGCTCAACGTCGTCACGCTCGTGAAGACGCTCCTCATGGTCGCCCGCTTCCGCGCGAGCAAGACGCGTTACCTGCATGAGCAAACTGGCTAAGCACGGCCACCGCTACGCCCTGGCGGCCATCAGCCTGCTGGTGCTCTACTGGTTCTTTCCCGAGATCGAGCTTGCCAGCATCTTCTACAACGACGGTGTCAGCCACGGCGCGATCATCAAGGGGATCGACCAGGCCTGGCGCAACGGCGGCAACATCACCGACTTCTGGATGGACTACATCAACTTCGGGCACGCGATGCTCCGGTCCTACCAGTTCCTCTTCCACCTGACGATCTGGCTGCTGAGCAAGACGATCTTCGCGTGGATGAGCTTCGAGCGCTGCTTCAACGTGTGCATCACGCTCATCGCGATGGCGATGCCGATCTGCTTCTACAAAGGCTGCCGCCTGCTCGGGATGCGCCGGCTCGAGTCGGTGCTCGCGGCGTGCGCCGTGGTGCTGCTGCACGAGCGCGAGGGCTACGGCCTCGGGCTCACGAACTTCACGTACTCGGGCTACGGCACGTACAACCAGCTCTTCGCCATGCTCTTCTTCCCGTTCACGATCGCCTACGCCCACCGCATGCTGCGCACGGGCAAGGGCGCGCTGGCCGCGTCGCTCGCGTTCTCGGCGACGTTCATGAGCCACATCCTCACCGGCTACTTCGCGTGCATGTGGATCCTCATCGACGCCCTGGTCCTCGTGGCGAGCGAGCGCGGGCGCCTCAAGTGGATACCTCTGCTCGCGGAGTCGGCGAAGTTCGTCGCGCTCGTGCTCCTCTGGACGGGCCACTGGGTGATCCCCATGGCCCAGGACAGCGTGCTCCAGCACAAGAGCGAGTTCGAGGCCGGCTGGAAGTGGACCGGCCACGGCGCCGAAGAGGTGCTCACCGAGCTCTTCAGCGGCAACATCATGGACGCCGACCGCATTCCCGTGCTGACGATCTTTTCCACGATCGCGGTGCTGTTTTGCGCATGGTCGGCGCTGCGCCGCCTCCTGCCGCGGCGACGCGGGCAGCCGGCCGAAGCGGCGGCCGGCGACGCCCTGCTCAGAGGGGGCCTCGCGATCCAGGCCGTGCTGTGGGTGCTGCTCACTTTCGGTCCCGAGACCTGGGGTGGCGTGCTTTCGATTCTCCCGTTCTCGGGCACGCTGCACTGGCATCGTTTCGAGGCCGGGGTCCAGATCGCCTTCGTCATGTGCCTGGCGCTCGCGCTCGGCGCGCTGATCAGGCGCCTCGACCTGCGCGACAACCAGCTGCACCTCGGCGTGCTCGGCGCCGTGGCGACCGGGATGCTCGTGCCCTGCATCGTCGAGCGCCAGAATTACTTCTGGCACACGAACTACTACTGGGAAAAGGACACCAAGACGGCGTGGGAGAAAGACACCAACCACTACAAGGCCGCGCTGGAGTTCGCGCTCTCGCATCCCGATGCGCGCTACCAGGCCGGAGACCCGTGGACGTGGGGCAACAGCCTGAAAATCTCGGACACGATCCCGTTCTATGCGCTGCTCGTGCAGAACAACGTCGAGACGATCGGCGCGATCCACCACCACCAGAACCACACCGAGGTGCTCGCCTTCAAGGCCGACGTGAAGAACCGGGTCCACGACGAGCTGATGAACGTGCGCTACGTGGCGCTGCCGAGCAACGTCGAGGCGCCCGCGGGCTGGCAGAAGGCGCTCGCGACGACGAACTCCGTGCTCTACGACAACAAGAACACGACCGGCTTCTTCGCCGTGGGCCGCGACCTCGGCGGCGAGCCGGGCTGCGCCGACAACGAGCAGATCAGCATGGCCGTCCCCTACTATCTCGGCACGAGCCTTCCCGGCGCCCACGTCTACCCGGCGATCGTCTTCGCCAAGAGCTGCGAAGGCCGCAAGCCTCTCGTAAGCGACCAGATCGCGCGCGCCGAGGAGACCAAGGGGTTCAAGCCGGTCCCGGGACGCGTGCTCGAGTCGCGCAAGGAGGCGGGCCCGGGCAGCGACGTCCACTCCGCGA
>JACQAX010000157.1 GCA_016194795.1 Deltaproteobacteria bacterium
CACGACGATCGTGCCCGACATGCTCTGCGCGCCGTGGATCGAGCAGAAGTACGGGAACGTTCCCGGCGTGTTGAACGTGAACATGAAGTTGCCTCCGGGAGCGATCGTGCCGGAGTCAAACGAGCCATCGGTGGCCGTAGCCGTGTGGGGCATCGAATCGGAGTTGACCCACATGACCGTGGTTCCGACGTGTACGATCAACGGATTCTGTCCGTAGGCCGCGGTACCCGTGCCGGTGGCGCCCGCCGGAATCGTGACGGTGACGCTTGAGGCGGTTGGAGACGGCGAAGGCGATGGCGACGGAGATGGCGTCACGCTCGGTGAAGGCGATGGAGAAGGTGACGGCGAAGGCGATGGCGAAGGCGATGGCGAGGGCGAGGGTGACGGCGATGGCGACGGAGACGGTGCCGGTGACGGCGCCTTCGCCTGCTGCCCCTGCTGCTGTCCTTGCTGGGCGCCAAGCGAACCCGTCGCTTCTCTCGAGTCGTCCGTGCCGGAGTTGCACGACGAAAACGCCGCGGCCGCACCGAGGGCCGCTGCCAGAGCTCCGGCCGTGAATATCGTAGAGGTCCGTGTGAAATAACGCATCTGCGTCTCCTTTTGCTTTTGTTTGGGGGTAAAAAAAAGATCAGCGAGACATCCTTGCATCGCGCGTTCCACTCGCACGAGTAGACCCGGCGGTTCGTGAAATGCTGGTGGACGACGCCGAGAGCCGTCGGATTCGGGTCGACGATCCCGAGTAGCTCCGCTTTCATGGCATTCGTTGATCGAAACCATTTACAGGAGGAAATGACATGAAAGCTTTAACGATGGCAGTACTCTCGGCGGCCGGACTCGCTCTCTCGATCGGCGCGTATGCGCAGCAGTCGGACAATTCCCAGAATGCCAGCTCGAACCAGAACAGCAGCTCGAACCAGAGCGCTGGCGGCCAGGCCACCAAGGGCGGCCAGTCGACCAAGGGCGGCCAGTCGACCAAGGGCGGCCAGGCTACCAAGGGTGGCCAGGCTACCAAGGGCGGGCAGGCCACGAAGGGCGGCCAGGCCGTGAAGGGGGGCCAGGCGACCAAGGGTGGCCAGGCCACCAAGGGCGGCCAGGCCGTGAAGGGCGGACAGTCGAAGGGCGGTCAAAGCTCGATGGGCTCCAGCTCTTCGCAGGGCTCTTCTTCGGCCGGCTCGAGCGGCAGCGGCTACTGATCCCACGCGAAAAAAACGCCTCGGCGTTGTAGGTAGGTACAAGGGCGGGCTCGCGTATCAGCGGGCTCGCCCTTGTCACGTGATGGGACCCATGCTTGGATGATTTCCATGCTCACCACACTCCTGTCCGTCGCGGCTCTAGCCGCGCCCGCCGCTCCCGCCTTCGATCCCTACAACGCTTACCTATGGAACAAGGCCAACCGCGACCGCCACAACGGCAAGGTCGATCGCGGCGACTGGTTCGAGTGGTGGTACTACAAAGTCGTGCCGCCCAAATCGGAGACGACGAGCGACGAGGACGCGTTTTACTTCGTCTACGGCATCGTCAACCCCTGGGACGAAGCCCGCAGCAACGCCGCCTCGCGTGCCTACGTAGGCTTCGGCAGCTTCGCCGACAAGCGCATGGCCGAGCTCCGGCTCGCGCCCGGCGAGTTTCGCGGCAGCTACGACTCGACCGACGTTCGCGTCGGCGGCGCCAACGTCGCCACCGATCGGGCGCTCGTCGGCAGGGTGGACGACGTCGAGTGGAACATCGCGCTCGAGCGTGATTGGACCTTCAACGCCATGGGGTGGGCGATGTCGAAGGACTGGCTCTTCAACATCTACTGGTATCCCGCGCAAGCCTCCGCGTTCATGACGGGCGACGTGCGGATCGGCGATCGCAAGATCCACCTCGACCACGCCCCCGCGTACCAGGATCGCAACTGGGGCACGAGCTTTCCGGCCTGGTGGACCTGGATCGTCTCCAATAACTTCAAGAGCTCTCCCGGCACGGTGCTCGCGGCCGGAGGCGGACGCCCGAAGCTGGCCGGTGGCTTCGACGCTTTCGAGGGCGTGACGATCGGTCTGCGCCTCGGAGGATCGGGGGGGCCTGAGTATGCTTTCCGCCCCGTGGACGGCGACCGCGTTCGCGTCGACGTGAGCTTCGGCAAATGGGAGGTGGTCGCGCGCAACTCGCGCGGCGAGGAGATCCGCATCTCCGCCTTCGCTCCGCGCGAGAAGTTCATGGATCTCAAATTCGCCACGCCGCAGGGGCAGGTCTTCCACGATTTCGAGGCGCTGCGAGGCCATGTGAGCGTGAAGCTCTACAAGCGACTGAAGCTCGTCGCCGCGCTCGAAAGCGACGACGCGGGTATCGAGTACGGCTCGGCCGACGCCCACGCGCTCGAGAACGCGTTCGGCGACGGCCGTGCCGAGCTCTTTAGGTAAAAAAATGGACGCGGACCGCGGGCGACGGACAGGCTAGGCGACCGTTCTGGTGCGCCCTTCCCAGACCCGGTCGTCGATGCAACGCTTGACGTAGTCGAGATGCCGACGTTCGTCGTCACGGTTTTTCTGCACGACGATGCGGATGTCGTCGGGCAGCTCGAAGGTGAGCGCCTCGGCGTAATGCTTGTTGGTCAGCTCCTCGTTGCTCTGCATCGCCTTGATCGCTTCCTCGTTGCCCATCATGCTGCGGATGGCGGTGAAGCCCTGGATCAGAAAGCCCTTCAGATCGGGCGTGCGCGTCGGCGCGGTGCCGCCGAGCCGCTCGATAAAGACGCTCAGCTCGCTGATGTGCCGCTCATGGTCGACCCGGAAAGCGGTCAGGCGTTGCTTGACGTCGGGAATGTCGATGCGCTCGATGGCCGACGTGTACGCGTGCACGGCGTCGACGTCGAGCTTGGCGAGCGATTCGAGACAGGAAACCAGGTCATTGCGTTCAGCCATGGGAAGTCCTCCTTTTCGTTCGTTTGCCCCACACATGCCAGACTCGCGCCAGTCCACCTCTCAGGTCCTTAACAGTCCTCTTAACATTTTTAAAAAAATGCTTAATTTCAATCACTTAAGAAGACTGCCTGCGTTTTTCAATGGTTGATTGATAAGGTACACTATTAATGATGGGGCCACCGTTTCGCAGGCGCACTCTCGCAGTGGTGTTTTTTCCGCTGTACTGCCTTGTCCTTAGCGCCTGCAACATCTCGATCACGCAGCTCAACACCGATCCGCCGCCGGGGACGCCGCCCTCGGGGCCGATTCTCGACGGCGGCGGCGATCAGATCTTTCCGTCCCATTACGCGACTCGCGACAACCTCGTCACGGTCGACTTCAACAACGTCCAGCCGGGCTACGCGACCGACTTCGAGATGAGCTACACGTGCCGCTTCCAGCAGTTCGTGAACGGCGTGGCCGGCGGCGCGAGCGACTGCGCGAACCTGCCCGGAACGGCGAGCTTCGATTCGACGAGCGGCATCCTGCTCTGGACGCCGGGCCTCACGGCGTTCGGTCCGTACGTCATCACCGGTTACGGCACGAACAAGGTGGCGACGGCCAGCGTCTCGGTCGTCGTCGACGTGCGCCAGCCGTACTCGCTCACCAACCTCACCTGCGATCTCGACGCGCAGTTCGCCAACTTCTCGACGCCGATCAGCGGCGCGGCCACGAGCTGGCGCGACCTCACGACCAACGGACACGACGGCACGATCGTCGCGTCAGTCAACAACGGCACGACGAGCGGTTGGCTCGGCACCGGATCGGCGTCGTCGCCGTACGAGCTGGGTGATCTGTTCGGCGCCGGGCGCGTCGATCTGGGCTTGAATACCGTGATCGGCACCTTCCAAAATTCCATGGCCTTCTCGACGTGGATCACCACGCAGGCGACCAACAACGTGAGCTCGGTCGTCATGGGAAACAGCAACACCCTCGGGCAGGGGTACGTGCTCAAGCAGTCGGACCTGATCACGCCGCGCCTCGAGCTCGCCGTAGGTCACAAGCGGTATCGCGACGTCGTGCTCGCCGACGCTCCGACCGGTTACTGGCGCCTGATCGATACCGGCGCGACCACCACCGCCGTGGATGTCGCGACGGTGGCGCACAACGGAACTTATACCGGCGGCTACACGCTCGGCGTGAACGGGTTGGTCTCGGGCGATCCGGGCCAGGCCGTGACGTTCGATGGCGCGAGCGGCTACGTGAACGTGGCCGACACCGCGGTGCTCAAGTTCGGCGCGGGCTCGTTCTCGCTCGAGACCTGGGCCAACGTCACCAACGCGAACCAGAACGCCTCGCTCATCGCCAAGCGCTCGTCGGCCACCGCGACCCAGTACAATATGTTCGTCTGCGGCGGCACCGCGACGGGCGATTTCTCGGACGTGACGACCGGAAAGAAGCTCTGCGTGTTCATCTTCGACAGTGGCGCGGGCTCCTACCGCTCGTACGTGAGCACGACGTCCTACGCCGACGGCGCGATCCACCATTTTCTCGCGACCTACGACGCGGTGGCCGACGCCATCGCGGTCTACGTCGACGGGGCCGCCGCCGCGGGGACGACGTTCACCAGCGGCGCCGTGCCCAACAGCGACCACACGGATCCCCTGAGGATCGCCAACGCGTCCGGCGCGGCGAACTTCCTGAGCGCAACCTTCCAGGAGGCGGCGGTTTACGCCTACCCGCTCTCGAGCGGGCAGGCCAAGGCGCACTTTGATGCCGGTCGCAACGCGGGCACGGGCCCGACGTTCTACGCCAACAACATCCTCTCGTGGCAGCCCAAGGGCTACTGGCGCCTCGGCGAGAGCGCGGGCGGCACGGCCTACGATTTCTCGACGAATGCCAACGACGGCGCATACTCGTCGAGCGGCGTCGTCCTCGGCAATGCCGGGGCGCTTGGCGCCGCCGATGCCGACACGTCGGCCTTCTTCGACGGCACCAACGGCCGCGTGGTCGCCACGCGCCTCTCCGATCCCGGCGCCAACGCCTTCGTCACGGTCGCGGCTTGGGTGTATCCGACGATCGCGACGAACCTCGCCACCTACACGGTCGTCGAGAACGGGCTGAGCGGCAGTTTTTTCAACTACGGCCTCGTGCTCAGTGGCAACGGCGTGAATCTGGCGCTCATGGGGCGCGACACCGCCGGCGACTGCCTGGTGAGCGGCTACGTCATCCCACGCAACGCCTGGACGCACGTCGCGATCACCTTCAACGGAGCCGGCGCGGCCCACGGCTTCATCAACGGCGTCGACACCGGCACGACGTGCGGAGCGATGCAGACGAGCGCCTCGGCCGCCGGAGGCAACTTCTTCATCGGCACGCGCACCACGGCGGGCGGGGAAGATTTCCAGGGCGCCATCGACGAGGTCGCCGTGTTCTACCATGCCGCGTCCGCGCGCCAGATCGCGCAGATGTACTCGAACGGCGGGTTCTGGAAATGCCTTTCGCAGTCGAAGATCGCCATCGGCCTCTGGGATTACGTCGGCGGGATCTGGGACGGCACGAACCTCTCGCTGTTCATGAACGGCCGCAAGGAATGCGCGATCCAGCCCGGCACGACTTTCACCAACCCCAGCAGCGCGCTCCTGTTCGGCAGGGATGCGTCGGGCCAGCTCGCCTGGGCCGGGCAGGTGGGCGAGCTGCGCCTCTACTCGAGCGGAACGGCGGCGGCGCAGGCGACGAACTTCGCCGCCACGGCCCCGCGCTACCAGACGACCTCGCCCGGGAACATCGCGACGAGCGGGCTCCTCCTAAACCTCGACGCCGCCCTCGCCAAGCGCGGCACGCTCCCGTTCGCCAATGGCTGCGCCACGAGCGACCTGGCGTGGACCGATCTTTCCGCGACCCAGGCCGACGCCACCGTCGAGGCCTTCAGCGCCTGCGTCGCCGGCACGCTCGGCTGGTCGGGCAACGGCACCGCCGCGAACCCTTACCGGCTGGCGTTCAACGGGACGTTCGCGCGGGCGCGCATTCCCTACAACGCCGCGCTGGACGTCGGCGCGGGCGACTTCACCGTCGAGCTTTGGACGAAGATGAGCACGCAGGCGAATTATCAGAATCTCTTCGCCCGCGACGACGCCGGCACCGGCGCGGGCATCGACGTCTACGTGACTCCGACCGGTACGCTCCGAACCTGGGTCACGAGCGTCTTCGCCGACGGCGTGAAGACGATCGGCGACGGCGCCTGGCACCACGTCGTGCTCGTGCGCCGGAGCGGCACCTCCACTCAGTACGTCGACGGCGCCACGGACGCGACCTTCGCGTCTGCCGGAAGCGTCGGGGGCAGCTCGGTCATCATCGGCTCGTTCCAGCCCCTATTTCCGAACTACGACTCGGTGGGCTCGGTCGCCAAGGTCGCCATGTACGGCCGAGCGCTCAGCTCGTCGGAGATCAGCCAGAACTGCAACGCCCTGAAAAGCCGCTTCGCCGGCGCGGTTTGCCACTAGCGGGCGCGGTTCCTGCAGCTCCTCTTTCGCATGCTGCGCCAGGCTTCGGTCTCCGACCTCATCATGGACCGCGTCAGCCGCGGAAAGAAAAGCCACGTCGTCATCGCGATGCGCCGCTACCCGCGCTTCATCAACCGCGAGCTGCGCGACGAGTACCTGCCTTCGCTTGCCTCCGACCACGAGCTCTTCGAGGACTGGCTCGCCACGAAACGGCGAACCGGCGACCACGACGGCGCCTTCGCCAAGGTGAAGTTCGAGGACCGGTTCGAGCTGGGCGAGGAGGGGCTCGAAAATCTCGAGCGGCTGAGCCGCCTGAGCCGCGGAAAAGACGTCTACGTCGTCTGCCAGTGCGCGCGCGGACAGCGCTGCCATCGCGAGATGGTGCTGTTGCTCGCGCACGAGCGCTTCGGCGCGCCCATCGAGCCGGTTGCCAACGCCTATCCGCGGTTCGTCAGGAAGCTTGCGCGAGCCGGGGCGCGGCCCGCTCGCGCGGCCACCGCGCGGCGAGCTCGCCGCGCAGGCGCTTATAGACGTCACGATGGAAGCGCGAGGCCGAGCGAAGCGTCGAAGGTGGCGCCTCGCGCACGATCGCGAGCGCCTCGTCCCAGACCGCGCTCCAGGCGGGGAAGCGCCGCTTGACCTGCCGGTCGAACAGCTGCGGCGTCTGCGCCTTGCCGCCGATGACGAAGCGCACGCCGTCGCCGGCCTTGACGGCGTAGGCCTTCTCGCCGCCGACCGCGTAGAGGACGCCGAAATTCTTTCCGCCCCGCCGCGGCGCGGGCGCGCCGCCGAAACCGCGCCCTTTGGCCGCGCCCGCTCGACGGAAGTTTCCGATGTAGCCGTTCTTGGCGGCGTTGTAGAAAATCGCGCGGTTCAGCCCCCAGCTTTTCGCCGAGTCGACGTCGAGCCCGAGCGCGACGGCGCGCGCCGCCTGCAGCACCGCATGCACGTAGAACTCGCTGATCGGCGCCTCTGCGCGAGGCGCGGCCGCGCTCTCCATCAGGCGCTCCGCCGCTGGAGCTCGCGCAGGCCGCGCAGC
>JACQAX010000162.1 GCA_016194795.1 Deltaproteobacteria bacterium
GAAAACACGCTCTATCTCACCTCGTTCGTGCGTTCGGGCGGATTCGCCCATCAGAACGTCGAACTGGTTGAACAATAACGCCAAGGGCGTTAGTTTTTCGGGATGTCAGGAGCGCTGCGTGCCATCCCCATTCTTTGGCCCCTCCTTTTGCTGCTGCTCTCGACCGGCTGCTCGACCTCCTCTTCCAGCAAGCGCGGCGAATCCGTCCGCGTCTCGTCGCCCGACCCGGACGAGGTGGTGCTCGTCGCGACCGCCGACCTGCACGCGGCTCTCGAGCGCGCCGAAGGGCTTGCCTCGGTGGTTCGCGCGCTCCGCGCGCAGTACGGCAACCAGATGCTCCATCTCGACGGCGGCGATCTCTTCCAGGGAACGCTCGAGGGCAACCTGAGCAAAGGCAAGTCGATCGTCGCGTTCTACAACCTGATCGGGCTCGACGCGGCCGCGATCGGCAACCACGACCTCGACTACGGGCCCGCGGCGCCCACGCGCATGAACGTCAAGCCGGGCGAAGACGGCATGGGCAACCTCAAGCAGCGCGTGCGACAGGCGAAGTTCAAATGGCTCTCGGCCAACATCGTGCGCGACAAGCTCCACTGCCGGCCCAGCCTCGGCGCGACCATCGAGCACTGCAACGCCCAGGGAAACCGCACGATCTTCGAGCCGCACGCCGCCTTCCAGCGCGCCGGGCGCAAGGTCTGCGTGATCGGCGCGACGACGCCGACGACGACGGCGATCACGCGCGCGGAGTACATCAAGGGCACGCGCTTCGACGAGCTGGCACCGGTCATCGCGGCCGAGGCCGCCCACCTGCGCGACGACGAGAGCTGCGATCTCGTGGTGCTCACGGTGCACGCGGGCCTGCTCTGCACGCCTGACGGAAGCTGCCGCATGGCGGGCGACCGCGCCGAGCTGCTGCGGCTGCTGCCCGCGCTCCCGCCCGGGACGCTCGACGCGGTGGTCGCCGGCCACACCCACATGCTCGCCCAGGAGACGATCAACGACGTGCCGGTCATCGAGGCCGGCACCGGAGCCAAGAGCGTCGGCGTGCTGCATCTGCGCGGCACCCGCGGCAACCTGCGCGCGCGCTTCGAGCCGTTCATCCCGGTGCCCGAAAAGCCGGACGTGCCGCAGCCCGACGTCACCGCGGCGCTCAAGCCGTTTCGCGACGAGGCCGCGCGCGTGAAGAGCGAGGTCGTGGGCCGAACGACCGGCGCGTTCCCGAAAAACTACGTGGCCGAAACCGCGCTCGGCAACCTCGTCGCCGACGTGCTGCTCGACGCCGCCCGCAGGCACGGGCACCCGGCCGACTTCGCCATCACCAACGCCGGCGGGCTGCGCGGCGGGCTGCCGGCCGGCTCGGTGACCTACGGCGACGTTTTCAACGCTCTCCCGTTCGACAACGCGCTGGCCGTCGTGGAGCTCAAGGGCTCGGAGCTGCGCGCCCTCGTCACGATCCTCGAAAGCGGCGGCCACGGCGTCGGCCCGGTGAGCGGGCTGCGCGTGAAACGGCTCAACGTCCCGATCGGGCAGACGGGCAAGTGGAGCCGCGACCTCAACGGCGACGGAAAGACCGAGGACTGGGAGCGCGACCTTCTTCTCGAGCTCACCGACGACGCGGGCACGCCGATCGACCCCGAGCGCACGTATCGCGTGGCGACACCCGACTTTCTCGTCTGGGGCGGCGACCACGAAGCCGCCGTTTACGACAAGGTGCCGAATAGCCGCAAGCACGTCTTCCCGAGCCTCTGGGAACGTGACCTCGTCGTCGACTTCCTGCGTAAGCACGGCGCCGTAAATCCCAGCGACCACTTCAAGCCCGACCGGCCGCGAGTGACAAACGTCGACCCGCGCTGATATCATCCCACTCAGGCCACTCAGGAGATCACATGGACACGTTTCTCTCCAAGATCGAAGCCCAAGCCAAAGCCGACTTCGAGCGCACCAACCGCATCCTCACCTTCGACGAGTACCTCGCGCTCGTGACGAGCGACCCGAGAACCCACGTGCGCGGCTCCGCGCAGTACGTCGTCGACATGATGGACCACTTCGGCCGCACCGAGACGCCCCAGGGCTCGCACTTCAAGCTCTTCGACATGGAGTTCGTCTCCGACCTGGGCGACATGCGCCACCGCGTCGTCGCCCAGAACGAGGTCCAGCAGGCGATCTACCGCTCGCTCCAGAACTTCGTGAAGGAAGGCGTCAACAACAAGCTCGTGCTGCTGCACGGCCCGAACGGCTCGGCCAAGTCGAGCATCGTGAACTGCCTCACCCGCGGCATGGAGCGCTACAGCGAGTCGGCGCAGGGGGCGCTCTACCGCTTCAACTGGATCTTTCCCGTCGAGAAAATCGTCAAGGGCAGCCTCGGGCTGGCCAACTACTCCGGCAGCAAGCCCTCGGGCGAGTCTTACGCCAAGCTCGGCGACGAGGACATCGCCGCGCGCGTCTGCTGCGAGCTGAAAGACCACCCGCTGCTGCTGATCCCGCTGACCTCGCGCCGGGACGCGCTCGCCGCGTGGACGAAGAACGCCCCGCTGCCCGACTACCTTACCAAGGGCAGCCTCTGCCACAAGTGCAAGATGATCTACGAGGCGCTGCTCACCGCCTACAAAGGCGACCTTAAGCGCGTCTACCAGCACATCCAGGTCGAGCGCTTCTACGTCTCCAAACGCTACCGCTCGTCGGCGGTCACGATCGAGCCGCAGATGCACGTCGACGCCGGCGCGCGCCAGGTGACGATGGACAAGAGCCTCTCGTTTCTGCCGACGTCGCTCCAGAGCGTTTCGCTCTTCGAGCTTTCCGGCGACCTCGTCGAGGGCAACCGCGGCATGGTCGAGTACGCCGATCTTCTCAAACGTCCCATCGACACCTTCAAGTATCTTTTGATCACCTGCGAGACGGGCTCGGTGAACGTGGGGCCGTCGATCGCCTTCCTCGACACCGTGCTCGTCGGCTCGACCAACGAGCTGCAGCTCGACGCGTTCAAGGAGTTTCCCGACTTCACCTCGTTCAAGGCCCGCATCGAGCTGGTGCGCGTGCCCTATCTTCTCGAGTACTCGGAAGAGAAGAAGATCTACGACATCAATCTCAAGAAGGTGGCCGGCGACAAGCACGTGAGCCCGCACACGACGTACGTCGCCGCCCTCTGGGCCGTGCTCACGCGCCTCAAGAAGCCGAACGCCATCCACTACCAGCCGAACCTCACCAACTGCCGCCGCACCTCTCGGCCGAGGAGCGCAAGCTGCTCAAGGCCGCCGTGCGCCGGCTGCGCGACGAGTACTCGACGGTGCCCTATTACGAGGGGCGCATGGGCGCCTCGGCCCGCGAGATCAAGGGCATCCTGTACGACGCCGCCCAGAACCCCGAGTTCAAGTGCCTGAGCCCGCACGCCGTGCTCTGGGAGCTCGAGGAGTTCATCAAGCGCCGCACGGCCGAGTACGACTTCCTCAAGCAGGACGTGAAGGACGGCTACCACGACTCGAGCGAGTTCATCAACACGGCCCGCAACGAGTGGATCGCGATGCTAGACCAGGAGGTGCGCGAGTCGATGGGCATCTTCGAGTCGCGCCAGTACGAGGAGTTCTTGAAGAAGTACATCATGAACGTCTCGAGCCTGATCAAGAAAGAGAAGATCAAGAACGTCATCACGGGCCGCATGGAGTCGCCCGACATGAGCCTGATCGAGGAGTTCGAGCAGATCATCGAGGCGCCGGCGGGCTCCGCCGAGCGCGACGTGTTCCGCAACAACGTGATCTCGACGATCGGCGCGTACGCGCTCGACCATTCCAAGGAGCTCGTCGGCGGCGTGGTCGACTACCGGCTCGTCTTCCCCGAGTACATGAAGAAGCTCGAGGACCACTACTTCACCCAGCAGAAGTCGCAGATTCGGATGCTGGGCGACGCGATCCAGTTTTTCGGCACCGAGAAAGAGGACCGCAAGTCCGACCACCACAAGCTCGCCACCGAAACGATCGCGCGCATGGTCTCGAAATTCAGCTACTGCGAGAGCTGCGCCCAGCAGTCGATCCTCTATCTGATGAAAGCCCGTTACTGATTCCCACGTAGTAACAAGCAGTTGTACTCATGTATCAGTACACCGGGACAAAATCAGGACCCCCTCTTGACGCGTGGCGTTCC
>JACQAX010000163.1 GCA_016194795.1 Deltaproteobacteria bacterium
ACGCTCGATCAGACCCTGGATCTGGTCGTGTCCAAGGCCCAGGTTCTTTGGGACCGCTGCCAGGCGCTCTACGCCTGCAGCCCGGCGACCACGCAGTTCTTCAAGTCGTCGGCCCAGTCGGGCGGGGGCTTCCGTCTCGGGTTCACCGATCTGGTCAAGCTCAAGGTGCCCAAGCTCGGCGACAAGGTGGGCGGCGTTTTCCTGCCCAACAGCGACAAGATTTTCATCGATAAGCGCCTCAAGACCGCGCGCGACGCCTGCCACATGCTGCTCCACGAGCTCGTGCACCGCTACGACACCGCGGCCTATGCCGGCGGCCAGAGCCTCCCGATCGAATACGCCGCGTACTGGCACCAGACGGCTTTCATCGACGACCTGCTCAAGGACACCGGCGACCTCGGCGCGAACATGCGCGCGCACTACGGCGCGGGTCTCAACGGCAGCCTTCCCGCCGGCGGCGGCCAGGCGGGCCCGAGCGGCGGCGTCCCGATCATTCCCTACCACACGCGCGAGTCGCTATTGAGGGTGGTTGCCGACACTTACGGCTACACGCTCGACACGACAATCCTGAGCCTCTACCCGAAGCTGCCTCGCGAGCCAGAGGCGCAGGCGAGCAACTAGCCCGGAGGCTGGACAAGCGCGCCCATTCGCGTTTCAATTGAAGGGTGTGGGGCACGATCGCGCTGCTGGCAACTTTGCTCGGTTTTTCTCAGGCCGCGACGGCGGCCAGCTCCGACGTGCTTTGCCATCGTGACGCCGAGATCACCCCGGTCAACCCGTCGTTCACCAACCCGGACGACGCTTGCGACGGCACGGTTCTGTTGCAAGGGATCAGCTACAAGTGCAGCTCGATCGACGAATACGCCGCCAAGCAGCGGGAGTTTTTGCACGACCTCGTCTCGAACGGGAAGGAGTATTGCCAGGACTATTGCCGCAAGCGCGGCAAAAAAGGCGCGCCTTGCCGGGGGATTTTCGACGAGCCCACGAAATGCGGCTGGACGTTGCCGCGCGAGGAAGCCGAGAAGTTCGGCCGCGACAAGGCGACGTGCGGCTCCTCGTGCGAAGGGCAGGCGTTCATCTACTGCTCGATTTATCATGCGAGCTTCCTGACCGTCGATCCGAAGTTCTTCGCTGATTTTCATCCCAACTGCCGCTGCGAGAGGAAATGAAGAAACGAGGCGCCTGGCTCGTCGTCGCGCGCGCCGTCTTCGTGGCCGCGGCTGTCGTCGCCTACGGCGTCATTCTCCGTCAGGCGACCTCGAGCGATGCCGCGCGAGTCGGAGCGGCGCACCCGTGGAACTTCGTCGCCGCAGTGGTGGCGCAGCTTCTCATCCAATGCGTGCTCTTCGCGGGCTGGTGGTGGCTCGCCAGCGGGCTCGGCGAGCGCTTCCCGCTCGCGAACGCCTATCGGCAGTACGCGATCGCATCGGCCGCCAAGTACCTCCCCGTGGGAAAGGTCGCCCAGCTCGCGAGCCTCGCGCTTTATTCGGAGAGCAAGATCCTGCGAGTGGGATCGCCTGCCGCGTATCTCGTGCTCGTCGTGTCGGGCGCGGTGGCGGGCGTTTTCTTCATCGGGCTGGGCGCGCTCTCCGGAATCGAGAGCGCGCGAGTCGGCGTCTTCGCGGCATGGTCCGCCGCGGCGGTCGTCGTTCTCGTCGCCGTGCCCTGGCCACGCCTGATCGTCGCGGCGGGACGACGCCTGCGCAAGTACGCTCCGCTCGGCCGCCACGACCCGCTTCCGACGCTCGCTGAACGCAAACGCTTTCTTGCGCTCGTGGTTTTTCAGCTCGTTTTCTTCTGGTTGCCCGAAGGAATGAGCGGGCTCAGCATCGTCCATGCGGTGAGCCCGTCGAGCGGCTCCGGAGACTTCTTCTTCGTGCTTACCGCGACGGCGCTGGCAACCGTAGCAGGAAACGTCGCCGTCGTGATGCCGGCCGGCATCGGCCCTCGTGACCTCGCGCTCGTGATGTTGCTGCAGACGAGATTCCCGCTCGCCGAAGCGACGATGGCGAGCGCCGGAATCCGTCTCGCGGCGCTGGCCGGAGAGGCGGTTTTCCTTGCGCCGGTCGTGCCGCTGCTGTTCTCGGGGCGCGGCCGGAAACGGAAGGGCCGCGCGAGCTGACGCCGGCTCAGCGCTTCAGCGACGCTCGAGCGTGGGCCTTGGCGTCGTCGAGGTACCAATAAATGACGGCGACGATCACGAGACCCGCGGTCGCGTATTTCGCGTGGGCGGCGGAACGTACGTCCTCGACCAGCTTCGACCATCGTGAGGGTTTCGGCTCCGAAACGGCGTCCGGGGCCGGCGTCTCGACGGCCGGGGCCTCGAGCTTCAGAGCCGCCACCTGCGCGTCGACCTTCGCCAGCTCGCGAGCCAGCTTGCGAGCCTCGGCCGTGGCGAGGATCTCGGAGTAGTTGTCGGGATGCTCGACGCGGATCTCGGCCAGCATGACGTCGATGAGGCCCGTGTTCGCGTGCGCCATCGCGCCGAGAAGGTCCTGGAGGAACAGGGCCTTGGCGCCGCCGGTTTGCGTGATGAGCCCGCGCTCGACGGCCGTATCGGTCAGCCTCACGACGTAGTCGAGCACGCTCTCGCCCTCGCGCGGCGGCGTGTCCCTGAGAACCCAGTCGCGCGTCGAAAGCAGCCTGCGCTCGTTGGCGAGGATCGAGTTTTCGTGGACCTTTCCGCGCTCGAGGTCAGCTCGCAAACGGCTGCGATTTCGTTCGAGCCGCGCGTCGATCTCGGCACGGCGCGGGTCCCAGAAGTCCTTGAGCGCCTTGTCGCGCGCGGGGCGGGCGTCTTCGGTGAGGCGATAGCCGCCCTCGTCGCTCTTCTCGATGAAGGTGGAGGCGCGGGCGCGGTGGTCGGTGATCGCCTCGGCGAGCTTTTCGCCGTAGCCAAAGAGGTCGCGGGGGTTGGCAAGCAGGTCGCGGGACGTGTTCGTGAGCAGCACGACGCAGGCCGCGTTAGCGACGCTGGCGGCACTGGCCACCTGTCCGGAGAGCATCATTATAATGAGCGTGAATGCGACAAGCCTCATCCCGATATTATTATCGGTGCGTGGCCCGTCCGCGGTTCACGCGGCAGAATTTGCCGGGCGCGAGCGCGCTTAGATCGTCGCCTGGTCGATGAGCTCGGCGATGTCGGCAACCCGCACCTTTTCGGCCATGTCCTTGGCCTTGATGCCGTCGCTGATCATCGTCATGCAGAACGGGCAGTTCGCCGCGACGACCGAAGCGTTGGTGGCCAGGGCTTGCTCGGTACGCTTGATGTTCACGCGCGTGCCGATGTGCTCTTCGAGCCACATGCGCCCGCCGCCGGCGCCGCAGCACATGGCGTTGGCCGAGTTCTTTTCCATCTCCTGGGTTTTCACCATGGGGATGGAATCGAGGATGGCTCGCGGGGCCTCGTACTCGTTGTTCCAGCGGCCGATGTAGCACGAGTCGTGGTAGGTGATCTTCTCGTCGACGCCCTTGGTGGGCTTGAGCTTGCCGTCCTTGATCAGGCGGGCGATGAGCTGCGTGTGGTGGATGACCTCGAAGTTGCCGCCGAAGTCCTTCCACTCGTTCTTGATCGCGTTGAAGCAGTGCGGGCACGCCGTGACGACTTTCTTCACGTTGTACTCGTTGAGCTTGTTCACGTTTTCCTGGATGAGCGACTGGGCGAGATACTCGTTGCCCATGCGGCGGACCGGATCGCCCGTGCACTTCTCTTCCTTTCCGAGGATGGCGAACTTGATGCCGGCCTTGCGCAGCACGCTCACGAGCGCGCGCGACACCTTCTTGTTGCGGTCGTCGAACGAGCCGGCGCAGCCGACCCAGAACAGGTACTCGACGTTCTCGCCGCTCGCCATGACGTCGGCCATCGTCTTGATCTGCAGATCCTCGGCCCACTTGTCGCGGTCGTCGGGGCTCATCGCCCACGGGCTGAAGTTGTTCTCGACGTTCTTGAACACGGTCTGCATCTCGGGCGGGAAGTGGCTCTCCATGAGCACCATGTTCCGTCGCACTTCGAAAATCTTATCGGTATGCTCGATGAAGACAGGGCACTCGGACTCGCAAGCGCGGCAGCTCGTGCATGCCCAGATGACGTCGTCAGTGATTCCACCGGTGAGGATTCAGCGCCTTCGGCGAGAGCGGCTTCTGCGTGTTGTGGGCCGGGCAGGCGTCCTGGCAGCGGCCGCACTCGGTGCAGGCGTAGAGGTCGAGCGTGTCTTTCCACGAAAGGTCGCTCACCTTGCCGACGCCGAAGCTCGTGGCGTTCTCGTCCTCGAGGTTGACCTTGCGCATGCCTTTGGGAATGTCGAGGGTGCGCAGAAAAGTGTTCGGCGCGGCCGTGAGCACGTGCAGGTGCTTGCTCGAAGGGATGTAGCACAGGAAGCCGAGCACGAGCAGGTGGTGGACCCAGCGGAAAGCCGACGAGATCGCGCTCGCGGTGGCGGGCGAAAAGCCGACCGGCTCGACGAGGTGGCGCGCGAGCAGTCCCGAGATCATCTCGTACTGGTCGAACCACTCGGGATGCGCGACCTGGCGAAACGCGCGCATCGTGAAGAGCGAGACCATGAGCGAGCCCGTGAGCGTGAGGATGATGATGGCGTCCTTCGACTTGCCGAGGCCCTCGGGGCGCACGACGAGGCGGCGGTAATAGGCGTAAAGAACCGCCACCAGCACGGCGAGCGTGAAGAGATCCTGGACGGCCACGAGCGCCGAGTATGCCGTGGGCCCGATGAACTCGAAGGTGAAGCCCGGGTGGATCTCCCATGCGAAGTTCTGGATCGTCTCGGTCGTGATGATGATGAAGCCCCAGAAGATCGCCGCGTGCATGATGCCCGCGTTTTTCTTGCGGAGCACGGCTTTCTGGCCGAGGACGTTGGCCACGAAGGTCGAGATGCGCTCGGGAACGCGATCAAGCCGGTTGCCGCTCCATACTGGTCCCGTCGTCGTTTGCGCCAGTCGCACGAGCATCGAGGCGCGGTAGGCGAAGTACGCGTTGGCCGCAAGGAAGACCGCAAGAAACACGAATGACAGGGGACCCATCGTGACCCTCCAGAGAGTAACTGTGCCGTGGACGAACTAACTCAGTGTTCGCCGAGGACTTTCTTAAACTCTTCAGTGAGTAATGGTACCACTTCGAAGAGATCTCCCACAATGCCGTAGTCGGCGAGCTGGAAGATAGGAGCCTCGGGATCCTTGTTGATCGCGACGATGACTTTGGACGTCCGCATGCCGGCCAGATGCTGGATCGCGGAGAGCTTTTCGAGCAGCGCGAAGTTTTCGCTGTTCTTCATCGCGCGACCGCCCGAAACCACGATGTTGGCTTCGGTCACGTCGAGCTTCGCGCTGGCGCCACGGACGACGTCCTTGACGGCCGTCTTGAGAGCGCCGGTGTCGAGCGGCAGGCTCGTCACGGCGGGCGAGGCGCCATCCTGCACGGGGCCGATCGAGAGCGCGTTGGCGCGAACCGTCGCGAACTGCGGCGCGGGGCCGGTGAACTCGACGTCCGCCAGGGCCTTGCCGGCATAGATCGGGCGCGAGCACTTCAGCTTGTCGCCTTCGATCTTCACTTTCGTGCAGTCGCTCGCCAGGCCTACGCCCAGCATCGCGGCGACGCGCGGGGCGAGGTCCTTGCCCTGGGCCGAGGAGCTCATGAGGATGATCGCCGGGTTGACCGACTTCACCGCGTCGACGAAGAGCTTGCCGTAGGCCTCGTTCGAATAGAATTTCACGGCGTCGCCCGCGGCGACGATCACGCGCTTGGCGCCCATCGCGCCGAGGTCCTTCGCGAGACCTTCGACACCCTGGCCGGCGATGAAGGCGACGGGCTCAGCCCCGGAGCGCGCCGCTTCGGCGAGCAGCTCGTGGGTGGCCTTCTTGATTTTTCCGTCTTTGTGTTCAGCGTAAATGAGTACGGTTGCCATTTTGAAAATCTCCCTTAGACGATCTTGGCTTCTTCGTGGAGCGCGCGGACCAGCTCTTTGGCCTGGGTCGCGGCATCACCCGAAATCTTCTTCCCGGCCTGCTTGGCGGGAGGAAGCTGCAGATTGACGAGCTTGATCTTGCGGTCACCGTCGGTCACACCCACGTCGGCCATCTTGTACTGCTTGATCTCTTTTTTCTTCGCCTTCATGATGTTCGGCAGCGAAGCGAAGCGCGGCTCGTTCATGCCCTTCTGCGCGGCGATGAGGCACGGCGTGGGCATCGAGATGATCTCGGTGGTGCCGCCTTCGACCTCGCGCTTCACCGTGACGGTGCCGGCGCCGTATTCGGCGCTGAGCGCGACGGTCACGTACGGCATCTCGGAGAAGGTGGCGACGAGCTGGCTCACCTGCGCGCAGTCGTCATCGATGGCCTGCTTGCCGGTGAAGACGAGGTCAGGCTTCGTTTCTTTCTTGAGCACGCCGGCCAGCGCCTTGGCGGCCTGGAAGCTGTCGATCTCTTCGGGCGTCTCGACCCAGATGGCATTGTCGCAGCCCATGGCGAGCGCGGTGCGGATCGTCTCGGCGACGCGCTGAGGGCCGGCGCTTACGACGGTGACGGTGCTGCCGGCGTTCTTCTCTTTCACGCGCAGCGCTTCTTCGACGGCGAACTCGTCGTAGGGGCTCATGATCCACTTGATTCCCGTCGTGTCGATGCCGGTCGCCGTGGCGTTGATCTTGATCTTGGTCTCGGTCGCCGGGACCTGTTTAATGAGAACGAAAATATTCATGTGATTCTCCGTGCCTATGGGCTACCAAACTCCGCCGAATCTGTCTAATCGAAGATGACTTCCTTCATCGAGTAGAGGCCGGGTTTCGGCTGCTGGTGAGCCCATTGGGCGGCCATGACGGCGCCGCGCGCGAAGATCGAGCGGTCCAGCGCCTCGTGCGAAAACTCGAGGATGTCGCTCGGGCCGATGAAACGCACCTCGTGGGTGCCCACGATGTTTCCGGCGCGCGTCGCGTGCACCTGAGCCTTCATCTTACCCAATCGCTCCACTATGGCTTTCGCCGTGCCGCTCGGAGCGTCGACCTTGCGGGTGTGGTGGGTTTCGTGGACCATGACGTCGTAGCCCCACTTCGCGAGCAGCGGCGCGGCCTGCTCGACAAGCCCCAGGAAGAGGTTCACGCCCGGCGAAAAGTTCGGTGCCAGCACCACCGCGCCGCGCTCGGCGTATTTATGGACCGCCTTGAGCTGCGCATCGGTCCAGCCGGTGCAGCCGATGACGTAGGCGACCTTCGCTTTCGCCTTGCCCAATTCCTGAAGAAACTTCTCGGTGGCCGCGGGCGCCGAGACGTCGATGACGGCGTCGGCCTTCTCGACGGTCGCCGGGAACTTTGCCGCGGTGTCCTTGTCGATCGTCGCGACGATCGCGACCCGGCCACCGAACTCCCGGGACACGACATCGGCGATCGCCGCGCCCATGCGGCCACTCGCGCCGACCAGCACCGCTCGCGTGAGCTTACCGCTGGCCATGGATGTCTTCCCTGGGACGGTCGCCGCGCAGGTGCGGGAGCAGCGCGTCCCACGAACGCTTGAGCTTCTCGAAGCTCTCGGGCTGCAGCTCGGCCAGCGGGGCGCGAACCGTCGCGCCCATCCGCCCGAGCGAGGCGAGAAGCGCCTTCACGGGCACGGGGTTCGCCTCGACGAAGAGCATGTTGAAGAAGCTGAAGGTCTTTTCGTGGAGGGCGAGGCCCTGGCCCGTGCGCCCCTCGTTCCAGTCCTCGTACATCATGCGCATGCACGCCGGCAGCACGTTGCTCGACACGCTGATGACGCCGTCGCCGCCATTGGCGAGAAACGGCCAGAACGTCGGGTCGTCGCCTGACAGGAAATAGAACGGCTTCTTGGCCTGCGCCTGCAGCTGCGTGACTGCGAGCCTCATCTCGGTGAGCGTGGCCATGTTGCCGGTCGCCTCTTTGATCGCGAGGATGCGCGGGTGGAGCGACAGCTTCGCGACCGTCGACGGCGCGAGCGAAACGCCGGTGCGGCCGGGCACGTTGTAGAGAATCACGGGAACCGTGCTCTCGTCGGCCACGGCGCGGAAATGCGCCTCGAGGCCGGCCTGCGAGGGCTTGTTGTAGTAAGGCGTGACGACGAGGAGCGCGTCGGCGCCGGCGTCGGCGGCGGCCTTCGAGTCTTTGAGCGTTTTGACCGTGTCGTTGCTGCCCGTGCCGGCGATGACGAGCGCGCGCCCCTTGCATTTCGCCACGGACGCCCTCACGAGCGCGAGCTTCTCCTCGCTCGTGAGCACCGGGCTTTCGCCCGTCGTCCCGCACGGCACGACTCCGTGCACGCCGCCGGCGAGCTGGGCGTCGAGCAGCTTGTCGAAGTTTTTCAGATCGAGCGATCCGTCGGGCAGGAACTGCGTCACGAGCGCCGTGTAGACCCCTTTGAATATCTTGCTAGAGCTCTCGCTGGATAAGATCCGCATATGTCTCCCGGGTTCTGATGACCTGATACGAGTCGCCGTCGACGAGCACCTCGGCCGCGCGCGGGCGCGAGTTGTACTGGCTGGCCATCGTCATTCCATAGGCGCCCGCGTTGCCGAAAGCAAGCAACGCTCCCGCCGAAAGTTGCGGCAGGCGCGCGCCCGCCTGAAAGGCGTCGGACGTCTCGCAGACGGGAC